>CALIIW010000043.1 GCA_938018185.1 uncultured Saprospiraceae bacterium | reverse complement strand
GGAATTAAAGCAGCTACACCAAATAAAAGACTTGGGGTAGTTTGGATTGATGCTCATGCAGATCTTCACTCTCCATTCACTTCTCCTTCAGGAAATATCCATGGTATGCCTTTAGGTGCCGCTATTAATGATGATAACTTGGATTGTAAGGTAAACTCTGTTACCGAAGGTACGCAGGCACATTGGGCTGCTTTAAAAAACATAGGTGTTGAAGGTCAAAAAGTAAATCCAGAAGACCTTATTTTTTTCGGAGTAAGATCTACAGAAGAACCAGAAGATAAGCAAATGGCAAAATACGGTATCCGTAATTTTATGGTTGCTGAAGTTAGACACCGTACAATTGAAACCTGCGTGAAAGAAGCTTTAGAAAAATTGAGTAACTGCGATCAAATTTATATCTCTTTTGACGTTGACTCGCTAGATTGTGATCTCATATCTTATGGTACGGGAACACCCGTCTCTAAAGGTTTTGATCAAGAAGAAGTCAAGGCAATCATAAAAATGCTCATTGATTCTCAAAAAGTAGCTTGTATCGAATTTGTTGAAGTTAATCCATTACTTGATAACAGAGGAAATAAAATGGCTGAGGTTGCCTTTGAGGTGCTTGATGATATCACGAAGCATTTAGTTAAATGATCAGTTGAATAGTCATTTAATGAACTAATTGATTATTCAGTGTTGAAATAATAAATTGTCATAATGCTTATCCCAAGTACTTGGGACCTGAGCAAAGCAACTTGGAGAAATCTGCATTCGTTCAATTGAGTAAATTACTTTCACAAAGAAAAGTGTAAGATTTCTCCACTCCACTTCGTTGCGGTCGAAATTAGTTCATGATAACCTGATTTGATTCCTCAATTCCGCTATCGCTTCATTCGGAATGACAATTTTCTATTTCAACATTGATGAACTTATTGTCATTACCATAAATTTACAAGCGCAGCACTGTTAAGAATCTCGGGAAGACAATTTTACATTTCTGTCAATTACCCTAAATTTGTTCGTGCCTGAAATTAGCCAATAGCCAATAGCCAACAGCCTTTAGCCAATAGCATTTTGGCTTTAGCCAAAACAAAAAAGACAGCTCACATTACATGAACTGCCTTCCATTTATTTAGTAATTTGATAGCACAGGATTATATAGAATCTTGTAATTCTTTAAGTTCTACCCATTTACCTTCAGAAGCTAACTTCGCTTGTGAAGGCCAAGTAGCAGGATTGTGTAATCTATATTTTGGTCCAGCTTTTAATAAAATCTCCTTAAGTTCATCAGCTTTTGCAATAGCTAAATCACTATAAGACTGAATACCTGACTCATGTAGAATTTCAGCAATCTTAGGACCGATACCTTCAATTTCTATGAGGTTGTCCTTGTTAGTTGCTTTCTTTTTAGTAGTAGACTTTCTTTGGGATGGCCCTCTACTAACGATTTTAGAATCGCCTTCTGTTCTAGTCTCGTTGATCAAAGTTTTAGAAACCTCGACTGTACCAACATTACCCATCATTTTCATTAGTGAATCCATATCAATCGACTTGACAACTTCCACTTCTTTGATAATTTCAATTGGTACCTCTCTGATTACCTCAACTTCAACCTCCCTGATTACTTCCACTTCCTTGATGACTTCAACAGGAACTTCTCTGGTAACAATCTTCTCAACTTCTTTAATCACTTCCACTTCTTTGATCACTTCCACTTCTTTAATCACTTCCACTTCTTTGATGACTTCTACTTCTTTGATGACTTCAACTTCAACATTTTTGATGACCTCAACAGGAACTTCCTTAATTACCTCTACCTCCTTGATGACTTCAACTTCAACATTCTTAATGACTTCAACAGGAACTTCTTTAATTACTTCAACTTCCTTAATCACTTCTACTTCTTTGATTACTTCAACTTCAACATTTTTAATGACCTCTACAGGAACTTCTTTGATTACTTCAACTTCTTTGATGACTTCTTTTTCGACCATCACTTCCACAGGAATCTCTTTGATTACTTCTACTTCTTTGATTACAATCTTTTCTTGAGGTACTGAAATTTCTTTAATCACCTCAACATTCTTTATAACTTCAAAAGGAACTTCTTTGATCACTTGAACTTCTTTGATCACTTCAACTTCTTTGATTACCTCAACTTCAACGTTTTTAATAACCTCAACAGGAACCTCTTTGATCACTTCCACTTCCTTGATCACTTCAACAGGAACTTCCTTGATCATCTCAACATGTTTGATGACTTCCATTGGAACTTCTTTGATCACTTCCACTTCCTTGATCACTTCAACTTCTTGAATAACAGGAATTTCCTTAGTTACTTGAACCTCTTTGATCACTTCAACTTCTCTGATGACTTCAACAGGAACCTCTTTGATCTTTTCAACGAAAACTTCTTTGATTACTTCAACAGGCACTTCCTTTATTTCTACTGGAGGTCTGTTATTGAATCTTGTGATTGTATCTTTATGTTGTCTTTCTAAATTTGCAAATTTAGTTGACAACTGATTGTAATTTTTCAAATGAGATTCTTTCTCTGATTCCAGATTTGTCAGTTGTAAAACCTGAGTATTGATTTTAGTATCATATTCAGAAGTGTCAAACTTTCTTTCTCTACCTAATAGCCATCCTAATAGTGCTGTGGAAGCCATAAGTAATAATGGTAACAACGTACACATGATATTTTCTTTTTAATTGTTATTAAATTAATGATTAAGTAAGGTCTAGATTACTTAATTGATTTGAAAGAAACGTTAATTCCTCTCATTAGAATGCTGTCTTTATAACAAGACTCTTTAGCCAAAACCCCTGTTGTCATGATTTGATCTCCTTCAACGCCTAGATCTTCAAAGTAGGATTTTACATTAATTGCTCTTGCTTGTCCTAAATTGTCAATTTCATCATCTTCCGAAGTGAAAGTTTCTTCTTTTGTATAGAGACCTTCAATAGTTAGCATTCTGCTAGATCTTGAATCAAGATATTTAGCAACAGCTGATGATTTATCAGCAAGTTCTGCAGAAACTTCTTGCATTTCGTCAGAACCCATTAAAAATCTAAAGTTGTCTTTAGACTTTACCTTAAACGAATTGTCGTTAAAATTTAAAGTAACAATACATTTCTCATTTGTAATTGCCGGAACCATCGAAGCTGTAGCAGCTTTACTTGAACCAGTTGTAGCATTGCAGATAAAACTCCTGCATAGGAAAAAGCCTAGAATAAACATCCCGGCGAGCAGCAAAGAATATACAATTCTCATGTTTTTAGTATGTTTTGATTAAAAATTAGTAATAAGAAATACGCTAAATAACAACAGTAAGTTAGTTAGGCACCTCTGAATTAAAATTGTTCAAATAGTGTTCAAGGATAAAAATAATATGTCTTTATCGATTTATATAGATTACTACAATAGTAGATTGCTATAAATGAATTATAGCTCTTCGAATGGCTCAGTTCAGCAAAAATAGTTAATAAGTAAAAGAATAAGAATTTATTTGATAAAATATATGCAATTATTTTTTATTAGTCCTTGTTAGTCACGCAGATGTGTCCATTTACTTCCTTAAATAAAGCTCATAGTTGTAATAAAAATTTCTCAGTATCTTGCCTGAAACCAATAATTGGAGCTTTAATCGACTATAAAACCATATATTTGATACAAAATGCAATAGTTTGGTACAACTCGTAGAATGTCCAAGGGATGCCATGCAAGGAATGCATGATTTCATTGAGACAGATAAGAAAATCATTTACATCAACTCCTTATTAAAGGTTGGTTTTCACACTATTGATTTTGGAAGTTTTGTATCTCCAAAAGCTATCCCGCAGTTGCGAGATACGGCTAAGGTTTTAAAAGGTCTAGATTTAGACACTGCCAAGAGCAAACTCTTAGCTATTGTAGCAAATAAAAGGGGAGCTGATGATGCTGCTTGTTTTGAAGAAATAGACTATCTAGGCTATCCTTTCTCAATTTCAGAGACATTTCAACTCAGAAACACCAATGCCACAATTGAAGAATCATTGGAGAGAGTCTCCGACATTCAAAATATCTGTTCAAAAACAAACAAAAAACTAGTACTATATATATCTATGGGTTTTGGCAATCCTTATGGTGATGAGTGGAATACAGACATTGTACAAAAATGGGTTGATAGGCTTGTTCAATTAGACATTGATATATTTTCTCTATCAGATACGATCGGGGTTTCAACGCCTGAAAGCATTTCTTATCTGTTTTCTAAGTTAATACCTAGCTATCCAGATCTTACTTTTGGTGCTCACTTGCACACACAGCCCCATAATTGGGAAGAAAAGGTGAAATCAGCCTACGATTCAGGTTGCAGGCGCTTCGATGGTGCTATCAAAGGATATGGAGGCTGTCCAATGGCCAAAGATGATTTAACTGGGAATATGCCTACAGAGCATATGGTTTCCTATTTCGATAATTTGGGCAAATTAAAAGGTTTTGATGAAAAAGCCTTTGAAAAATCCATGCAATTAAGCACATCAACCTTCCCAATTTGATCAATGGCTGCAGATCAAAACACAAACCAAATCCGCTCTTGCTTAAATTGCAATGCAGAAATCTCCTTAGCCAATAAACATTGCCAACAATGCGGTCAAAAAACAAAATCTCCAAAACTTACCGTATGGTTAATTGTTAGAGACTTCTTCATAAGAGTTTTTGATGTAGACTCTAAGTTTTTTCGCACCTTATTGCATGTTTTTGTCCCGGGGAAGCTTACTAAAGCATATATCGCAGGAGAGAGAATAAAGTATTACAACCCAATAAGAATATTATTCATAGCCATGCTAGTGCATTTTGCCATCTTGGGTACCATGGTAAACAATGATCTTGCTGGTTCCATTTCAATGGAAGAAAACAAAAGGAAAACCTACCAAAAAGACTTTGTATCTAAGATTGATTCCCTTGCACCTACCTATCTTAATAAAGAAGGAGTCGAAAATCTAGATTCTTTAATAGCTAGTTTGTATCGTGATAGTATTCTAGTTGAGAATGCATTCATTTTAAATAATTTAGAACTTTTTGGACTAGACAGTCTACAAATTATGGAATCTGATGTCTTTAATTTGAGCGCTGAAGAAGTGGTCAAGAAGTATGAAATAACAGATAGAAAACAAAGATTCTTTTTATCTCAATTTCTAAGAATCTATAAAAATCCTGAAGGCTTACCTGCTTTCCTAATAGGTAATTCGATTTGGACAGTGATCATTATTTTGTTGTTCATGTCACTAGTAATGAAGATATTATACATAAGGAAATTTTACTATTACGCAGAGCATCTTGTGCTTTTGATTCATATTCACAGTACTTGTTTTATAGTTGCCTCCTTACTATTTGGCCTTTCTTATATTCTAAATCAAGAAATAGCCATCATTGATCATGGTTTAAATATGGATTCAGAATATGCCATAGGAGCGTTTATTTTTTCCTCTTTATTTATGTACATTTCTTTTATGATTTATTACAAACAAGGATTTATAAAAACAGCCATCAAGTTTATTTTGTTTGCTTCGGCCTATAGTTTGATTTTGATCGGAGTTGCCTTTATGGTTTCATTGCTGAGTTTAGTCTTTTTTTAAAGTAAAATTGAACAGTATGTTTTAATTACTGTTATAAAACAAAACAAAATCCATGGCTTCCAGCCCAAGATATGAGGAATACAAAAGTTTAATTTTTCATCCATACAACATTATGTTGACCTTGCTTTTAATGGGGGTAAGTGCCTTATTTCTAGCACTTTCTGGTTCATACATCTATACAAGGGTTCAAAATCCAGATATTCCTCCCATTAAGCTTCCAATTTTATTTTTTGTAAATACTTTAGTCTTATTAGCTTCAAGTTACACCATTGTCATGGCAAATAATGCCTACAAAGCAGATAGAACGGAGCTTTACCAAAGATGTCTGATCTATACCTTTGTTTTATCACTAGTCTTTTTGTTTTCACAAATTTATGCTTGGAAATTACTATTAACGGAACTTAGCATTGCTGATCAAGTGACAGGTTCTTATTTGTATTTGATATCTTTTGTTCACTTCGCACACGTTATTGCTGGCTTACCATTTTTATTTATGTTCTATTTGACCGCTAGAAAAAAGATGAAGAAGCCTGTCTCTGTCTTAGTTTATTTTTCTGATCCAGAAAAACAGTTAAAATTGCGCTTATTAACCAGATATTGGCATTTTCTTGATGCTTTATGGATTTATCTTGTAATCTTTTTAGGACTAAGTTATCTGATTAGCTAACAGCAAGTTATATTTGCAATTTATTTGTAAAAACTTGTACTTTATGGAGGCAACTCAAGCTTTGACTACAGTCGAGATCGCAGAAAATCTCGGTCTGACATCTGATGAATTTGAAAAGATCAAAAGTATCATGGGACGTGTCCCTAATTTCACAGAACTGAGTATTTTTTCTGTGATGTGGTCCGAGCATTGCTCTTATAAAAATTCAATTACTTTATTAAAAACCTTACCTAGAGAAGGAGAACATCTTCTAGTCGAAGCTGGTGAAGAAAATGCCGGCTTGATAGATATTGGAGACGGACTCGCTTGTGCTTTCAAAATAGAATCTCACAACCATCCTTCTGCTATAGAGCCTTACCAAGGGGCTGCAACTGGCGTTGGAGGAATTCACCGAGATATTTTCACCATGGGTGCTAGGCCGATAGCGGCTTTAAACTCATTAAGGTTTGGGAAAATTGAAAATAAACACACCCAACATTTAATGAGAGGCGTGGTGAAAGGGATTGGTGATTATGGTAATTGCTTTGGTGTTCCAACTATCGGCGGAGAAGTTTACTTCGATGAGTGCTACAATCAAAACATCCTTGTAAATGCCATGTCCATTGGAATTGTAAAAGATGGAGAAACGGTCTCTGCCATTGCAGATGGTCCAGGAAATCCAGTATTAATAGTAGGTTCAGCCACTGGAAAGGATGGCATACACGGTGCTACCTTTGCTTCTGCTGACTTAACAGAAGACTCTGCTGAAGACCTACCAGCGGTTCAAGTAGGAGATCCATTTCAAGAAAAATTGCTTCTTGAGGCCTCTCTTGAAGCCATCAAAACTGGAGCAATCGTAGGGATGCAAGACATGGGTGCTGCAGGAATCACTTGTTCGACTTCTGAGATGAGTGCAAAGAGTAAAACAGGGATGAAAATTCACTTGGATAAAGTTCCTACTCGTCAAGCCAATATGAAACCTTTTGAGATCTTGCTTTCTGAATCTCAGGAAAGAATGCTGATCGTTTGTAAAAAAGGACAAGAACAAAAACTGTATGATGTTTTTGATAAATGGGATCTTGAATGTGAAGAGATAGGGGTAGTTACGGATACTGGAAGATTAGAATATTATGATAATGGAAATTTAGTCGCGGACGTTCCTGCAGAACCTTTGGTTTTAGGGGGAGGAGCACCAATCTACAGTAGAGATTATGCGCCAGCAGCTTATTTTCAAGAGATCAATAAATACGATATCAAGAATATCTCAGTACCTAAGGATTTAGTGCAAACGGCAAAAGAGGTTTTTGCTTCCCCAAATATCGTTTCTAAAAAGTGGATTTACGAGCAGTATGACTCCATGGTGAGAACCAATTCAATGGGGACCAACAGTCCATCTGATGCATCGGTGGTTAGATTGAAAGGCACCAATAAAGCTTTGGTTGCCACTGTTGATTGTAATTCATCCTATGTACATGCAGATCCACTCACAGGTGCAATGATAGCAGTATCAGAGGCCGCAAGAAATATTGTTTGTACAGGTGGTGTGCCAGCTGCAATTACAAATTGTTTGAATTTTGGAAATCCTTATGATCCAGGAGTATATTTTCAATTTGTAAATGCCATAAAAGGAATGGGACTTGCTTGTGAAAAATTCAATACACCAGTTACAGGCGGAAATGTTAGTTTCTACAACCAATCAGTATATAAAGATAGCAAGGAGCCAGTTTATCCAACACCAACCATTGGTATGTTAGGTGTGATGGAAGACCTATCCAATCACATGACCCTTGACTTTAAAGAAGAAGGAGATTTGATTTATTTGCTCGGTAAAAATTATGAAGATATTGGCTGTTCAGAATATTTAAAAATTGTACACAAGGTCAAGTATTCTTCTGTACCTGTTTTTTACCTAGAGGAGGAGTTTGCCATTCAAGAGGCTGTCAAGGATTTGATTAAATCTAAAATGATTCAATCCGCTCATGATGTTTCAGAAGGCGGCATTTTCACTTGTTTGGTGGAATCAGCGCTCTCAGGAAATTTTGGTTTTTCAGTTTCTTCAGAGGAAGGATTGAGGAAGGATGCCTGGTTGTTTGGCGAAAGCCAAAGTAGGGTAGTAGTTTCTATCAAGAAAGAAAAAGAAGCTGCTTTGCACAACATGCTAGATAAAATTAACGTATCATATAAGAAGCTCGGACTTGTAGAAGAAAAAGGTTTAAAGATTGATAATCAAGACTTTGGAGCTCTTTCTTCTTGGAGAGAACTTTATGAAAATACAATTGTTAATAAATTAGAATCAGAATAATAAAGACATGAATATAAGAATCTTAATTTTTTCAATTATTGCTACGACCATTTTTGCCGGACTAACATCTTGTAATTCAAGTAGTGGAACAACTATTTCAGGGACAGTAGCCAATGCTGCAAACCTTCAATTGTTTTTTGACAAACAAAACCCGACTACAGCTGTATTGGGTACCACTGTTTTAGACGGCAGCGGAAATTTTTCATTAGAATTGCCAGAAGGTTTTGATGAATCAATTTACAGAGTAAGAATAGGAAAGAAAAATATCACTTTTCCTTTAACTGGAACAGAAGGTTCCATTAAAATCAATGCTGACTTAAATACAATTGATAGATACCAAGTCACATTTGAAGGGGCTGACTTAGCAAATGAATACGCCGCTACAGTTAGTGCTTGGAGATCAGGAAAATTAAAACCTAATGAAATGCCTGCCAAGTTAGCAGCGCTTTCTTCTCCGGTTGCGGCAATGTTAGCTGCAAAAAATATGTTAGGTTCAAATAAAACTCTTGCTATTTTTCATGATGCTGTTTATAGAAGAATGAAAACAGAAGTGCCAGATTCTCCTTATACTAAGGAATACGAAACCTATATTAATTCCATAAAGAACCCAGGTGGCGCTGTAGGACAGACTGCTAAAAATCAAAGAACAGTTAATGGTACGGCAATGCAAATTGGAATGGAAGCTCCAAATATCGATCTTCCAAGTCCAGATGGCAAAACAAAATATAGCCTGAATGATTTGAAAGGAAAGGTTGTTTTAATTGACTTTTGGGCATCATGGTGTGGGCCTTGTAGGAGAGATAATCCACATGTAGTTGAAATATATAAGAAATATAAAGACCAAGGATTTACAGTATTTAGTGTTTCTCTAGATAGAGCACCAGATAGATGGCAAGGAGCAATTGACAAGGATAATCTCATGTGGCCTTACCATGTTTCTGACTTGAAGCAATGGAAATCAGCTCCAGCAGCTGTTTATGGCGTAAAAAGCATACCTAAGACTTTCTTGGTTGATAAAGAAGGAAAAATTGCTGCAGTTGGGCTCAGAGGTCCTTCTATTGAAAATGAAGTTAAAAAATTACTATAATTTACTAGTCTCATAAAGAAAAATGGAAGCAGAAATGGCAGCATTTAAACTGTCTATTTCTGTATTTCCTATCTTTTCAATTGATACCAACTCCGTAGCAAGATTCATCGCTTCCTTACTTAAGCCTTTACCTTCATTTCCTATTAATAGGGCATATGGTGCTTTCAAGTCCAAATCTTGAAGCTTTTGACCTTTCATGCTTGTTGCATATACACTCAGCCCAGTAATCATATCATTTAGATGTGCTAAATCCATTTGAAAGACCCTCACCCTCAAAAAAGAGCCCATAGTTGCTTGCAAAGTCTTTTGATTAAAAAGATCTACACAATCGGGGCTACATATAATTTGATCTAAACCAAACCATTCTGCAGAACGTATAATAGTTCCTAGATTACCGGGATCTCTTATACTTTCTAAAAAAAGATATCTCTTTTGTTTAATATTTATAGGAGAGGAAAGAAAAGGCTCCATATTCATTATTGCAAGAGCAGAAGAAGGCTTACTTAATTGGCTTATTTTTCTTAATTCTTCTTCTTTGACTATGTTGTGGCTTTGTGTGTTAAATTTGGAAGCTGGTACATTTTTGTCAAACCAATTTTCGGTGGCAAAAATGGAATCTATTCCAAAAGGAGAAGTAAAACATTCTTTAACAATTTTTTCACCTTCAACAACAAACTGATTGTTAATTTTTCTATACTTTTTAGTATGAAGGGAATTTATATATTTAATCTTATTTTTGGACAGCATTATTTTGGCCATAAGGATGAAAGTTAAGCATAATTTACTTTTTCAAATACTGATCTGTATAGGATTTTGCATTCTGTTTAGCTCTTGCTCTGTCAAAAAGCATTTAAAATCAGATGAATACCTATTAATTAGCAAGGAAGTTATCCTAAATGATACAACCAATCTGCTAAAAGAAAAAGGCCAACTTAAGTATGAATTGTCAAAACTCATACAACAAAAAGAGAATTCAAAACTTTTGTTTTTCTTCAAAACCGAACTATTCCTCCATTATAATACAAAACCTGTTGATGAAGTCGGGCTAAATGCCACTAAAGAGGATGAAAAATTCAAAACAAAATTTAAAAGATGGTTTAGAAGATACTTTACGGAAGAACCAGTACTCCATGATCAAATTGCCATGGATGAAACGGCATCTAGAATGCAAAACTACTTAAAAAATAGAGGATATCTTGATGCGGAAGTTCTCACCGAAACATCAAAAATAGACAGAGCTAAGAAAGCAAGAATAACTTATTTGGTGACCCCTGGAAAGCCTTATTATATAGAATCCTTAATTTTTGAAAGTAAAGATTCAACTGTCAAAAAATTAATACCCTGGTTAGAAAAAGAAACCTATCTAAAGCAGGGTGAAAACCTAGATTCTAAAGTTTATCAGCAGGAAGTACAACGAATAACTGATTCCTTACGAAATAATGGTTATGCTTATTTTTATCCCTCTAATATCGATCAATTAGAAGCAGACACTTCTAATGGAAAACATAATCTGACAATATATAGCAACATTAAAAAACCATTTGAAGGAGCTCAGCATCGTAAATTCAAATTTGGAGAAATAAATGTTTATACAAATTTTATGGTTTCTGATACCAGTTCAAATCTTGTAAAGAAAACAAGTAGAGGTATCAATTATTATGCGCTTGATGGTGATCTTGGAGTTAGAGAAAATGTTTTGTTTAATAACATATTTATTAGAAAAGGGGAAGCCTTTAACCAAAGCTTGATTAACAAAACAAGTAAGCAATTGGGTGGTTTGGGCATCTACAAGTTTGTCAATGTCAAGCAGCTTAAATCTCAAACAGATTCTACAGCCATAGATTTTCAGATCATTTTATCTAAAGCTAAAAAACACAACATTAGCTTCCAAGCTGATTTAAATAATACACTTTGGGACACGCCAAACAATAATGGTTCTTTTATTGGAACACAACTAAATACCTCATTCCAAGATAGAAATGCCTTTAAAGGGGCTGAAAATTTAAACTTAACACTTGAAGCTGGAGTAGAATTTAATTACAGAGAAACAACTGTTCAAAATTTGATATCTGCTGCTAACTTATTAGGTAAGTATGAAATATTTCTACCAGAATTTTTTGATTTCCCAGGCACCTTCAAAGGTTTAAGTTTACTTAAGTTAGGTAAGTTTCGACTTTTGGGTAAGGAGTTTTATAAGGATTTAAAAGAAGCATCAAAGCCAGTAGGTACAATTTCAGCTAGTTATTTCGATTTGCTAGATTTATATTCTTATACTTCTTTTGAAGCTACTTGGGGGTATGATTTAAAAAGAGATAATAACGAACACTTTAGAATAAATACTTTAGGAGTAACACTTTTTACTTCTGACCTTACAACTGCATTTCGGGATACAATTGCTGCCTTTCCATTCACACTTAAAAGTTTTGAAGAATCACAATTATTTACAGGACTTTTTTATTCCAATCTGAATTATTTATGGACTTCCCCAACTAATATACTCGGTGAAACTTGGCAGATAAGATTCAATCATGAATTGTCTGGTGCCGAAGTTTTGATTGCAAATTTAATTGCCAATGGTGGGCGTCCAGCATTCACTATTACGGGTGAAAAATATAAATTCTCGCATTTTACAAAAGGTTCTTTAGATACAAGATATTTTAAAGATTATAATGATGGCAACAGCCTTGCCATGCGCTTTGTTGTAGGACTTGCCGCCCCTTATAGCGGGCTGACAGAAACAGTCCCCTTTGTTAAACAATTTACTGTTGGTGGGCCAAATAGTATTAGGGCCTGGACAATAAGAGAGTTAGGGCCTGGAAGTTTTTATGATCCAGGTGTTACGGATGTTTCTGATGGGCCTTATTATCAAACTGGTGATTTCAAAATGGAATTTAGTGCAGAATATAGATTTAAATTTATCCCTTTCTTTGCAATGGATGGTGCCATATTTATAGATGGAGGAAATGTATGGACACTTGCTGCCGATAGTACTAGAGTAGGTTCCCAACTTTTATGGCGTTCTGATGCTACTGATCCCAACAACCCAATTGGAGGAAATTTTATCAAACAATTGGCTTTAGGAACAGGGTTTGGGATTAGAATTGATTTTACTTATGTAATACTTCGTTTCGATATGGGATTAAGAATGCGCTCACCTTACATTAATCCAAGTGGAAGTAATTGGTATTTCAAACAATGGGGCAATGGTAATTTTAAAGGCCTATGGAATGGTAATTTAGCTTTAGGTTATCCTTTTTAATACTTCAATAATAAACTTGACCTAAATGCAACAATGTTGCAACATTGTTATATATTTGACCAAATTTAAATAACAATTCAAAATGTCAAGAAATTACTTTTTCTTTTTAGCGCTATTTTTCTTTACTATAAGCTTTACAGCTTGTGACCCAGATGATCCAATTATTCCAAATGAAGAAGAATTAATCACCTCGCTCGTTTACAGTCTCACACCAAGTGATGGTACAGCAGTAAAAACATTTTCATTTCAGGATTTAGATGGCGATGGGGGAAATGCACCGATTATTATGGTGGCAACATTAGAGGCTAATACTACATACACAGGAACCATTTCGATTATGAATGAAGCTGAAGATCCAAGCATCAACATTACAACAGAAATTGAAGAAGAAGACGAAGATCATCAGTTTTTTTACGAAACCGATGTTGACGGACTAAGTATTGCCTATGGAGATCAGGATGGTACTGGCAATCCAGTTGGCTTGAAAACTACTTTAACTACCGGAGATGCTGGCAGTGGAACATTAAAAATCACACTCCGTCATGAACCAAATAAGTCTGCGGACGGAGTGACTGCTGGAATTATTTCTAATGCAGGTGGTGAAACAGATATAGAAGTCACATTTATCGTAGATGTCCAATAAGGATTTTAGAATAATTATATTTTTTCTTTTTACCTGTGTATTTAGCCATGCACAAGAATGCGATCTGACAATCACAGGTCAAGTTTATGATGAAGCCTCTGAGGCTCCTTTGTCTTACGTGACCATATTTATTCAAGAAACCCAGGAGGGGGCGATCACTGATGAGGAAGGTAACTTTCTCTTTGAGCATGTCTGTCCAGGAGCGTATCACTTCATTTTTTCTCACATTGGCTGTGAAGGCAAAAAGTTCCATTTTGACATTTTGCAAGACACAATGCTCCAGGTGGGCTTGTCTCATAGTTCGACAATCTTAGGAACCGTTGTCGTTGATGGGATAAAAAGCAATTTTGATGAGCAAGCCAATAGTTCTGTAAATAGACGGAACATTGAGGACAATACAAACCAAAACTTATCTGGGCTTTTAGAAAATGAAACCGGTGTTCACTTGATAAAAAATGGAAATGGAATTTCCAAACCGGTAGTTCATGGTTTATTTGGAAATCGGCTTGGGATTCTAAACAATGGAATTTTACAGTCTGGACAACAATGGGGTAACGACCATAGCCCAGAAATAGATCCTTTCTCAGCAGATAAGATCACTGTACTAAAAGGTGCTGCTGCCATCGAGTATGGAGGAGGCAATCTGGGC
>CALIIW010000042.1 GCA_938018185.1 uncultured Saprospiraceae bacterium | reverse complement strand
CATCGCAAAGGTCATCAGCATCACAGATTCCATCTTGGTCAGCATCTTGGAATATGCCACCGGTACAGTCACAAGCCGTATCATATGTCTCACCTAGAGTGCACGGATCTCCATCGTCACAAGCCGTTCCAACTAAATTGGCATCGCAATTATCACAAAAATCTGGAATGCCATCAGAGTCTGTATCTATATTGTCATCACCACCAGGGCAAATGTCATCCGTATCACAGACGCCATCATTGTCAGCATCTAAAAGTTCCCCTCCAGCACAATCACAAGTAGAATTATAAGTTTCTCCTACAGTGCATGCATCCCCATCATCGCAAGGTGTTCCCTCTAAACTATTGTCGCAGCTGTCACAAAAATTTGGAATTCCATCTCCATCTTCATCTACCGAATCATCGCCCCCAGGGCATATGTCATCTGTATCACAAACACCATCACCATCTGCATCTTGGAATATACCTCCGACACATTCGCAAACATTATCGTAAGTTTCTCCAGTTGTACATGGATCTCCATCATCGCATGCAGTACCCACTAGTGTGTTATCACAATTGTCGCAGGCATCTGGAATTCCATTTCCATTTTCATCCAACAAATCATCTTCTCCTGGACATTGATCTTCGGCATCACAGATGCCATCATAATCTGTATCTTCAAATTCCCCTACGCAATTACAGTTTTCATCTAAAGTATCATTTATAGTACAAGCATAGCCATCATTGCAAGCTTGACCTTGTGAAGGACAAGGAGCACAAATTAAATCTGATTTGCCCATTGCGTTACTTAACATTCTGACATAACCTGCTTGATAATAAATGGCAGGCTCAGTCACCTCCCATGAAGCATCAGGATATCCAGTATTAAAATCTAAATAACTTTTTTGTAAAGGTTGACCTGCAGGAGGAGCTATAGTTGCTACCGTAAAACTAGAATTTGGGCCTCCTGTTACATATCCAGGAGCAGGGCCATAACTGGAAGTTTGGGCATTGTCATAAACGGAACCATCCGTAAACCAGTTATGATAAATTTCATTGGCAGATCTTTCTGCACCAAAGTCATACATGTTTGACAAGTAAACCAAACCCAATGGATTTACACCATGGAAGTAATGAATTTGCTCTTGAAGTTTCTTTAAAAATTCCGGATTTCTTGAAGTTTGAAGATTGTAATCTAAAGCAATGGAATTAAGAATTCCATAATTTGCTTTTTGCAGATTACTACCCCAGTGGTATGCAAAATCTGGCATATAAGATCTGTAAAGATCTGCGTCATTAAATCCATAAAAATCACTTCCAAGAGAATTTGTTGCAGAATTAAGTATTGTATTTTTCAAATTTGCATCTGCATTATTAAGTGTCGTATAGTGCAACAATGCATCATTAATTGGAATTGTATAAGGTCCCCACCAATTATTACTCAATGGATCGACTCCTGGCGCATTTGCAATCAAAAAGTTTTGGTAAAGCGGATCATTTGTCAATTCGAATAGATAAACCGCAGCACTTACTGCAGCCTCCATTTGTTCGGCAACTGACCAGTCGGCATCTCCTGACTTTATTGTTCCATCGTCACAAGCTATTTCTAATGTACCGTTATTTATATGAGGTAAAATATATGCAAATGCTTGTTCTGCATTTTGCCTTAAAGTAAGCGCATATTCATCAAGTGCAGGGAAGTCTCTCATAACAAGAGAAGCATGTGCAAAATTGGATGCAACAGCTGCTGATGCAGAAGTACAGCTTGGACCATAATATCTTGTCCCATTATTTATACTAGGAGGAGATAAGTCATTTGTGCCATAATCGATGTTTCCCATTTTAATAATAGCTGAGCCATCTTCATTGGTCATCTTAAGCAACCAGTCCAATTCCCATTTTACCTCATCAATTATATCTGGTAATCCATTGTTTGACTCTGGGATGTTGGTATTGTCAGAAAATGCTTGTGGATTATTTGTATAAGCCCAAAGCAATTGATCGACAGGTGCAAATGCAAATGTTACATACTTGTTGAAATCTCCTGCATCAAACCAACCACCGGATAGGTCTCGCTCTAAAGCAACATTGTCTTGATCAAAAACATACCTTGCGTTGCCATCTTGAGTATTTCCCATAAAGGAAAGCCCGTCTTGCCATTTGCTTCCAGCAAAAGCAGCATCCTTAGCTATGTTACATCTGTTATAATAGAACATCTTTGTTGATGCTTCTAAAACATTGTCATAAGCGGAACAATTAATTTCGAAGACAGCAGACTTGTGCTGATTGATTGGATCAAATATATAATAGCTTCCTACCGTTTGATAGCTTGAAAAATCAAACCACCAGCCTTGATCTCCAGACTGTATATGCGTTGCTCCTCCATTCCAAACATTTATAGCTGCTGTAAACACGATTTGATCTGTGGCAACATTTCTTAGTTCTAATATTGATCCAGGTACATATGTTTCATTGGCATTGTAACCAGTAATTGGATTACTTATTACTGCTACCTTTTCTCCAGTTTCAAAATAACCAAATTGATCTACATGAATAAATGGACTAAACTCATTGGCATCGCAGAAGCCATCATTATTGGCATCCACTAATGTTCCAATGCAATTGCAGTTGTCATCAATCGTGTCGTTTGTAGTACAGTCATCTCCATCATCGCAAGTAGTTCCAATTAATCCATCATCACAGTTATCGCAACCATCTGGAATGCCATCTCCATCTATATCTGCTTTGTCGTCAAAGCCTGGACAAACATCTGCATCATCACAAACATTATCATTGTCGGCGTCAAAAGCGCAACTATTGCAGGATCTATAAAATGATCCGTCTATCCATATACTACCGGATCCCTCTTCTTTAATTTTTAAGGTATGATTACCTGCAGTGCTGGTTAAGAAACAAAGTTCTTGTCCTTGATACCTGTCAACTGAGCCAGTTTGATTGGTCATCTCGAAATATTCACCATTAAGATCAAAGCCGACTTTTCCTGCCGCATTATCAAAGGAAAGAACAACACAAATTTCTGTTTGTATAGGTAAATTTTCGTAAAAGTATTCAATCGAGTCTGTACTTGACCCATTAAACCAGCCAGTAAAAACTCCATCAGGTGCTCCTTCGGCGTTTTCTATTTTGTCAAAACCAATTGCATAATTAATAGAGCCTGTATTTACAATAAAGTCATTTGGACATTGACAAGTTGGATATTGTTTTCTAGGATCCCCATCTTCACAGCCGCAGTATTGATATCTTGCACCATCTACTTTTACCGAACCATCGTTCAGTCTTGAGATTCTCACACTTTGTTCGCCAGAAACAAAAACTGGAAAACAAAAAGATTGGATTTCGTAATTTATTAAAGTAGGGTCTGAATTGTAATATTTATATGAACCTAATTCATTTACTTCAAATCTCACCCCAGCCAGTGCATTGTTAAATCCAAAGTCAAAGCAAATTTCTTGACCAACCTCCATGTATGGAAAGGAAACTTCTATGTAATCGTTCCAGCCTATCCCACTAGTCAAAACACCATCAGGAAGACCTTGTGCATAATAGGCAGTGTTTTCCCAGACGCCTACTGATTTTGTCAATGTACCTCCCGATTCAAAATTTGAACTTGGACATAAACAGCTTGGCGCAATTGATGGGCCTCGTTCTGTAATACAAGCATCAAAATCATCTTGATCTCCTGCTTGAAATAAAACACCATCCTCATCGCAATCATTTGCTGCAGAGGCTATCCAGTCAGAAGGTTCTGGAAGTCCTATTATACCATCTGCCGTGCATGGATCATTTGGGGAAACATCTAAGACATCACAAACACCATCGAAATCTGAATCTGGAATATCCATCCCCTTACATTCGCATGCTTCTGTATAAACATCATTGTTTGTACATTCAGATCCATCATCACAAGGAGTGCCGATAAGGTTGTTATTGAAATTTGGACAATCATCACTAGCATCACAAATACCATCATTATCAGTATCTGGAGCACCTGGTGGGCAGTTACAATCATATGGCGCACCTGAGTCAATCCATTCTTGGATCATATTAATTTCAGTTTGATCTAATGCGCCACCAACTCTTTCGTTCATAGTTGGACCTCCAATTGGAGAAGTACAAGCATTATATCCTTGTATGGTAATAATAGATACCAGCGTGTTTCCAGTAAGAATTTGACTGCCACAATTATTACCTCCACTTGAAATACCCTCAAAGCTTGTAAGATCAAGTCCACTAGCGCCAGGACTTCCATGGCAACCCGTACAGCCATTTTGATCAAACAAATTTGCCATATCAGACCATCCATATAAACCAGTATCACATGGATCTGCATCATTTTCAACATATCCAATAGGCTGTTGACAATCGACAATTGTATTGTTTGGATTTCCTAATCCATCTGCATCAGCATCTTCAAACCAGGTTAGGGTTCCTGGCCCATCACAGACCCCACATTCATCTTCTACGCCGTAACAAGCATCTTGATTAATATCAAATTTCACCTCTGCAATAGATACACATCCACTGCCAGCATGATTGCTTATAACTGTTATTAATACTTTTTTAATAAAACCAAAACTAGTAAGATCTGGTCCTGCAAATCCTTCGTAAGTATTGGCTTCAGAAGCTTTAGGCCATTGAAAAGAACTCGTACCAACTTGAGTCCAATTTGTGCCATCAATTGAAACATCTATAAACACTTCTTTGGCTCCGCTATTGCTTTCGCTCAAGCGATTTGCATTCCAAATGTTGGTAGTACTAAATGATTGGGCTTCGTCAAATTCAAATAACAACCAATGCGATGTCCCTCGACTTTGGTTAGGATTTTGGCTTGTGCTACATGACACCCAGCTCTCTACCCAATAGTTGCTGTTGTCAATACATTGACCAAACAAGGCAGACGATGTGCCAAGGAAGAAAACAAAACTTCCAGCTATTAATCTTGATATAAGGTATAATATTCTATTCATACTTTAACTTTGAAATTTGTTTATTATACCATAAATCCTAAAGGAGAAGATCCCTGATCTGGCCCCCAAAAGTTTGATAAATTTGGTAAAATATAGGATAGGTCAGAAGCAGAAGCGCCGTACCATAAAGCTAACTCAGCAAAATATTCATCTGTTGATGTGGTAGGTATAAATCTACCACCGCCTGTATCTAAGGGTGCATCCAAATAGAGTTGTGGATATTCACCATAAATTTTCTTTCCCTTAACAGCTCCGCCCATAACCATGGTGTGTCCACCCCAAGCATGGTCTGTACCATCGCCATTAGAAACAAGCTTTCTACCAAAATCAGAAATGGTGAAAGTAGTCACGCTATCTTGCATGCCTATTTCTTCTAAAGCAGTTTGGAAACTATGCAGTGCATTATCTAGTCTGCCCATTAATTCTGCATGCTCTTCTAAATTAGCATCATGTGTATCAAAGCCGGAAAGTTGGATGAAGAATGTTTGGTTTGTTACATTCAAATTATTTTGAGCTGCAATAATTCTAGCTGTCATTTTCATTCGTCGAGAAAAAGTATCTGTCTCATCAAATTGAGTAGCTATTGGAATACCATTCGCAATAGCCGCATCAAATTCAAGAGAATTATTTTTTGATCCTGAGATTACATTTGCGTAAGCTTTTTCAAGCGTGTTTTGATAACTCTGTTCAAGGATGTCATCTAAGGTTTGTCTTTTTAAAACATTGTAAAAATTTGTGCTTGATGAGCCATTGATTAAAGTTGAACCATTGTCTTGGTAGTTTGCACTAAATGGTAATATTTGATTCCCTCTTTGATATAAATTTGTTCCATTAAGAGAAATACTCATGGATACATTTTGATTGCCATTGTTTGTGTGCATTATATCTGCAAGACGGCCACCCCAGCCTACAGCTCTTCTATCTTGAGGTACGGATGTTTGCCAATGGGTCACCTGATCCGAATGGGAAAATAAACCAAAAGGCAACTTATTAGAAGCATTGTAGTCATTCATTGTTGTGGGTTGCACAAGGGCACCACAGTTTGCAACAAAGGCTAATTTTTCACTCTCAAATAACTGCTGAACTTTTGGAAGATTTGGGTGTAATCCATAATCAGTTCCATTTGGATTTAATGGGTTAATTGGCAAAAGGGATTGTTGCGGTAAAGCAATATTTGTTCTTGCCTGTTGATAATCATTATAGGCATCATTTGACCTAGGGACAAGCATGTTAAAACTGTCATTCCCACCAGATAAAAGAACACAAACCAAGGCCTTGTATCCATTTGCATTAGCAGGATTGGTCCAGCTTTTATTTGCAGCAGTTGCTGCGTTTAAAAGTCCCATGTTAGTGATTCCTGAAAGTAAACTAGCTGCACCAACATGTGCACATCCCAGTCCCAGTTGTTGAAGAAATTTTCTTCTGCTATTTTTTGCCATTTTAAATATTATTTAAATCAGAAATTTTCTGATTATTTTTGTATCAAATAATTAGGAGACATCATGATGTAATACAATACATCTTCTAAGGCGTCTTGATCGGTATATCCGTTATCGTTTGTTTCGTTTTGAAGGATAGCATTTGCTATGATGTTTTTGGTTGCATCAGACAATTGTCCTCTACATATCAAAACATCCAATCGCTCCAATAAAGCAGAGACGCCTTGATTACTATAAATATTTAATTCATCTGTAAAATCCAGAACAGGATCATCATTGACGTTGTGTGCCAACCAATCGCCAGTATCATTTGATGCCGTACGATTTTTAAATGGTCTGATTTTTATCACATCTTCCATTTCATTTATATAGGCAATTGCTGTTACACTATTCAAGATTTGGAATTCTGGAGAAAGTAGTTCCAGTGGAGCGACAAATTCATCCTCTGCATAAAAAGGAGAAAAGAAATTAAAAACAGACGGTGAGCCTAAAAAGGACTGCCCTGTCTCATTGAATACATCGCCAAAATCTCTAAACCAAATTTTATTTGATGGAGTAGAAAGTTTAAAGGCCTTAAAAATACTAGTAAACCTTTCAATTGGCTGAATCAATTTTCCATTGTTAGCTTGATCTATCCAATCACAATCTCTTGCTTCAGGATCTAGTAAAATCGCTTTTATTACTGCTTTTAAATCTCCCCTTACACCTGATCCGTTGTTCTTGAAAACAGTAGAAATCCTTTTTACATAAGCCGGTGATGGGTTTGATTTGACAATATGCTGAATCAACCTTTTACTAATAAAAGGCGCTACATTTTGGTGGTTGAATAAAACATCTATGGTTTGATTTACATCCTGGATACCACTTTGTCCTGCCGGGATTACAACTCCTGGTAAAATATTCTTTTCACCTTTAGTATGATAATCATCAAACATTACCATTGGAGCCCGTTCGTTAAGTCCCCAGTCTCTAAAGAAATAATCATTTACCAAACCATCTTCTGTTATTCCAGCAGCTAAGCCGGTAAATATTTTTGCCATTTCAGCAATGTTGTCAATATTGTAAGTTGGTATATTATTTCCATCCGCATCTTTCACAGGAGTCCCATCTTCGTTTAAAAGGTGGAGACCAATTGAAAACAGCTGCATAATTTCTCTTGCAAAATTTTCATCTGGATAAGTCTTTTCAATAATATCAGCTTTCTGGTTCATGAAATGACTCAGATAGTTTCCCATGGGATAACTATAAGTAATATTGGAAAGAAGGTTTTTGTAGTTGTCAAAAGCACCTTGGTATAGGTAGTCATAGTAAGTCATGTTACTCCAACTTTCATTATTGAGACTTGATCCATGATAAGGTGAAATGACAAAAATTTGAGAAAGCGCAAAGGCAACTTTTTGTCTCAGTACATCTGGTTCTTTCATTACGAATTCATAAAAGACAAAAGACATATAATTATTAGAATGATCATCTTCGACAATCAATTGATTTATTTCGCTAAATACCTGATCGTATTTGCTTTCAAAAGATTTAACTGGCAATTCAAATTGTTCATTAAGCCAAGCGTCAATTCCTACATCACTGACATACATTAAGTCTTCATATGATGAACCAAGCGTCGCCTGAGATAAAAATCTTGACGCACCAATCAAATCGGGTGTCATTTGAGTTCCGGAGATAACATGTGCATTCAAATTAGCTCCTTCGTCACTAGAACTACTGACTTGCATACCAATCTCATGACCTGCTCCAAGAAAATCGTCGTAAGTCTGGGCAAGAAGCATATTTGCTTCGGATACTAACATTAAAACTGCGAAAAGGCGTAAAACAACAAGCATTGACTATGATTTCAAAGGGGATTTGAAAAATAATTTCTTGTTTGTTCTAAGTTGTTTGAATGTGGGGGTGAAATTTTGTGGGGGAAGAGAAGTATTAAACTTGCAATGTTTATACCAAATAAAAGCTTATTGAAGATGAATAAAATTAAAAAAACCTATCATCCTTGCGGATGTAGGTCTTTTTTTGGTGGTGCCTCCAGGAATCGAATAGCCCTTCATTATCAATATCTTAGCAAGCAAGTGTCAAAAAGTGTGGCTATAGGTGCGTTCCTTTAATGCTCTTTTATTCAAAAAACAAGTTCAATAGAAGATGTAATTTAAACGAATGAGTTTTTTTTCTTAATTTAAATTATTTTTCAGGATTTAAACAAAAACCTATGCTAACCAAGCCACATACTTTAATTTTTTATTTATTAATCCTTACATCATTTTCTTGTGGATCAACTGCTGGATTAATTCGACCCTCTTGTAGTTCTTGGCAACAAATATATATTAAGCAATCGATGGATCAAGTAAAAAGTATACTTGGAAAACCAAGATCAGTAAAAAGATGGTCTGGACAGGAAACTTGGAACTATGCTAATGGAAGTGTAACTTTTTATTCTGGGGGAAAAGTTTGGTCATACAATGGGCCTAACTGTAATTATAGTTCTAAAAAGCCAAGAACCTCGAATTCTACACCTTCAAAATCTACTTACTCAAAGCCTTCATATTCTAGATCTAAATATCAAGAGATGAAGAATTTAGTTGAAGAATTTGATGTGTTTGGTGAGAAAAAAGAAAGTGATGATAATCAAACTTATCATAGTGGAAGACTTTCTAGAGCTGTTCAAAAAAGAGTATATCCTAAAGATTTATCTATTGAAGGTAAAGTAACTTATAACGTTTGCATTAATAGAGCAGGAGAAGTAATTTATTTAAAAATGGATAAAAGCAGATCTACAATAACAGATAGTGAAACGTTAGTTGATATTTCTTATGCAATGCTAAAAACAACTTTTAGTAAAGATGATTCTGCTTTAGAGCAAGAGTGTGGAACTTGGAGTTTGAATATAAAAAATCCGAATTAGTATCTAAACTAATCTTTGATTTTAGTCCATCCCTTTCTTTGTTAGTTTTGCTGCTGATTTGAAGCGATGTCTTTCGGCATTTATTTATATTGACTTAGTTTATTGTTACAATGAGTAATATATGATTACGAATAGCCTTGCTTTTTTATCAGGTTTTATTTTCATTTTTTATCTTTCGTCGAATCAAAGCTTTTTTTTTATCCTAAAAAATCTTTTATTCCATTCCATCCTTTATCCCTATAAACAATATTTGGCGAAGAAGGAATGTTTTCAGGCTTTTTAAGATTAGGAATTCTGCCAGAGCAGTAAGATTGCCAATCTTTATAATTCTTTAATTTGAGTTTTTGGATGATTTTCTTTGCTTTTTCAAATGATATCCACTCTTTTTTCTGATTAGATACTTTTCCTGTTCCAAGCCAATCTCCCCAATTTTTCCATCCTTTGGTTTTATAAGTATTTGATGGCCTTTTAGGTATGTCATCTGATAATTTTGGTAAGTACTCAAATTCGCCTCTACAATATTTTTTCCATTCTCCACTTGATTTCAGATTTAAGGTCTGGGCAAACTTTCTTGCATCTTGAAATTTTCTATAAACCATTTGATGTGAAGCAATTTTATTTGTTCCTAACCAATGCCCTACTCCAATCCAACCATTATTTTTATAATACCCTGGTGGGTTTTTAGGAATTCCTTCAATTGGATTTTTTTTAATAAAATCTACAAACTCTTTGTATGTTTTAAAATTTAGTTTTACTATATTTTTTCGAGCTTTTTCATACGACAGAAAATTCTTTTTAATAATTGAAACAACACCTGTTCCAAGCCAATCTCCCATACTAATCCATTCTTTAGAATTTTTATATGTATGTCTTGGAGAATTCGGAATGTCTTTTGGAATTGCTGGCAAATTACTAAATTCCCCTTTTGCATATTTATACCATTCTTTTTCAGTTTTTAAACCTAATTTATGCACGAATAACTTGGCTTCTTTATAAGATCTATAATTTCTATTAATGTTAGATATTTTCCCAGTTCCTAAAAAATCCCCCCATCCATTCCAGCCAGTATTTACATATTGATCTTCTGGAGATTTTGGTAAATTTGATGGAATCTTGGTTAAGGCTTTTACATTTCCTTTTACATATTTTCTCCACTGCTTGTTTGACATGAGACTTAAACTATGAGCAAAACATCTTGCCTCTTCAAAACTCATCCAATTCAACCTCCCAAGTCTATCCCAAAGTCTTAAACTCAAATTATGTTCAAATTCTTTTATGGAAATTTTTCTTTCTAATTTTTCATCAACTTCAAAAACAATCTTATTGCCTTTTGACCTTCTATTCTTTTCAATTGATTTAAATTGCTCTGCTATGGTTTCATCATTAGAATTTAACCCTCTTAGTATTTCAATGATTTCTTTGTAAGATTCATCCATTATTTCCAGTTCACCCTCTTTTTCATAAACTTGAATTGGAATAACTACATATCCGAACTGTTTACCTTCAAAAATCCTGAGAGCTCTTCCTATCGCTTGAACAATATCAATAGATGACCTCCTCGGGTCCGCAAACAACACACAATCTATATTCTTCACATCTACTCCTTCAGTCAAACATCTAGCATTGGTAATTATTGATCTTTTGGATTTTGCAAAGTCTCTAAGAATCTTGCTTCTTTCTGAAGTGGGAGATGCACCAGTAATATGAAAAGTTTCCACTGGTTTAAAAGATTTTGGAAATGATTCATTTAGACTATCATTACTTTCTTCAAACGATTTAGCTTTTGCTATACTTCCATGAAAGGTTACTGCATGTTTAATAGGATATTTGTTCATTGCCTTTCTTAAAGCAATAAGTGAAGTAAGATTTTTCATTTCAATTTCATCATCCCATTTTCCTTTTTCTGGTTTGACATAAAAATTCTCTTCAAAATATTCCTTGTACTCACTTTCTTCAATAGCTACTGTTATGACCTTATAATCACAAAGAATTGGTTTCTTCTGATTTATTGCTTCTTTAAAAGACATGAATTCAAAAGTCTCACCATACATGCTAACATCATCCATACTCAAAATCTGGTCACTGCTTCCTCTAAACATTCTTTCAGTAGCAGTCATGAAGATTCTTTTCTTTACAGAAATATTTTCATCAAATATTAAGTGGGAAAATAATTTATCTTTTCTTCCAACTGTCTTATGAGCTTCATCATAAATACCTACATCAAATTTCACTTTTGCTAATCTAGTAGCTTCTGAGATGACTCGTCCTGATTGATAAGTGGTAAAAACAACTTTTTCCTTTTTTGATCTCTTTTTAAGCCAGGCCTTTAATATTTCTAAATCTGTTACTGCTGGAACTCCGATGTCTTTAACATAAACAGCATTATCATCGTTTTTTCCAACTGTCTTATCACTACATACACAAATCCAATCTACATCTTCCTTGTTTGCATAAGCTTCTCTTGTCCAGGACTCCAATGTTTGTTTGACAAGTGATAATGATGGCACTGCTATCATTATTTTTTTAGCTCCTAGTTCTTTAGCTATCCAATAACCAGTTAAGCTTTTTCCTGCTCCACATGGGAAGATCAACTTTCCTCTTGATTCTTTTTCTTCTATAAAGTGCTTCCTGGCATTCTTAATGGCTCTTTTTTGATGAGGGAAAGGTTTATATGCCTTTATTGAAGTTGACTTCTCAGGCTTCTTTAGAAATGATTTTAATCTTTTGAATTTTGTTTCATCAAGGTTTGACCAAATAGTGTTATCTATAAAGCCAATTTTGTCCTGGTTATCATATTCTTTGGAACTTCTATCATTGGTCATGCACACTAGACCAAAAGTTATATTTTTACATATTGCAAATGAAAGATTTCCAAATGTTGATAACTCTCTATGACTTAAAACCTCCGATTCATTACTACGATATTTTGATTGGATAGACCAATATTCTCCATTCTTAGTTTCAGCTATCAAATCTATTCCAATATCAGACTTTGGTAGGTTTAGTTTTTTCTTAATTCTTACTGGCAAGTCTTCAAGAAGCCAAACTTCTTTCAAAGTTGAAGCATAAACTGGATCTGTTTTTAGATAGGCATAGTTGAGGAGTTCAAAACAATCTCCTTTTGTCTTTGTGTTTTGATTAGAGAGGTTCTTTTTGAAGGAAGTCCAGTTTTTGGACTTATGGATTAGGGTTAGTGCTAGTTTTTTGTTCATGTTTTATTCTTTCTCCGAAGTACTGATTAATTCTTTTACTCTAAGTCTATGTTTATTTAAAGAGTCAATCGAAGGTTTTATTTCACCTAACTTAATATATTGTCCGTTCCAGGGATTAAGATTTTTAAGAGCCCAAGAATCCATTAAAAACGACTTTTCAATTATTTCAACTTGGTAACTATCATTTAATGTAAAATTGCCTATTTCAAATGCTTTGTCATGCATTAAACATAGACAAAGACCATTGGAAACATCTCCTCTTGTTTCTTTGTTATCTGCCCACCTATCAATATGAGCTCCGATTAAAAATCGTTTGTTGTTAACTCCGCAATCTGGAAAACAGCATTCATATTTATAATTTCTTTTCACGGCTAAGGCGAATCTCCCTTGTCCAATTCTTACTAGAATTTCTTTTCTTTTTTCATCAGTTATAATTTCTTTTTCAATAGATTCTAAACCATTAAAAAAACCTTTTAGGTAAAGGTATTCTTCTGTTTTTAATCGATATGTTGGTCTAGATTCGGCTTTATAGCCTCCTTCTTCTAAAATAGCAATTAAATCCTTCAGACTAGAATTGAACTCTTTACAGCATTTTATAATCTTCATTATCAATTTCTTTTTAAATTTCACAAGATTCACTAAAACCCTGTTAGCTTAAAGCTAAATATGTCATTAATCAAGAATGTATTTTCAAATTGGGATATTCCTTCTTAAAACAAATGTCCCAGTATGCGTTTTAACTATTGTATAATCACTTAAAAAATTGGATGGTAAATTCCATTCATTTAATTTGTTGCGAAAATCATTGCTTACTATACACATATCGAAATTCGTTAAATTAATTTCTGAATTCTTAAATGAAATATTGGTTAGATCACAATTTTGAAAGTTTACTCCAGATAAAGTAGCATTTTCAAAATTAGCACTATTTAAAATTGCACTCGTAAAATTAGTTCGGATGAGATGACTATTTTTGAATTGGCATCTTAAAAGCATAGAATCTTGAAAACTCGAATCATGGTCAGTTATATGATTAAACGAAGATTCAGTTAAATCTAAATTTGAAAAATTAGAAGTAAGAAATCTTGAATAATCCAATTGTATTTCTCGATAAGCTAATTGAGGATTATTTACATTCAACCCATTCCCAATATTTATTGAATCACAATTAATTTTAGTAGCTTTTTCTTTGTTTAATCTACGAATTATTCCTCGTATCCTAAATTTTGCTTCTTCTGAATTCCAATGTCTAAAATCATCAATTTCTTCTTTGTAACGTTCAATCCTTTTCTTCTTCTCTCTTATTGCTATGATCCAATTAAAAATTAAAACAAGAAATAAAACATCAAAAAATATCCCAAATAATTCGACATGGATTCCATCAATGAATTGATTCCAGGTATTATTTGAAATAAACGTTACAAGCAGAAAGATTATTAAAGTTATTGCTAACATACCTAAGGCAACCTTGACACCATCATCAGGAATCTGGTTCCATTTATTTTTAATCCAAGTATTAAATTTCATTTTCTTCTTTTCTTCGACAGGAATTATTGTTGGAAATAAAGAATAAATAGCTATAACGACAAAAGCTAAGAATAATAAAACTAAAATAAGGATGAAGGTTGGAACATTCATAAAAAAAGAGTAAGAATCGCTGCAATTAAATCAAAATACAGTTCTTACTAAGAAAAACAAAAAAACTTTTAATTAAAACGTAATGCTTCATTATCCCAGCCTACATGCAAACAGGTCTCACAATGAAGGAATAATTTTTAAGCCTGTTCCATGAAGAAATCTTCCATCATAATAAAAGATGAAATTGATTGGTGTAGGTGATTCTGATAACTTGTCCTTAAGTTGAAATTGATATTTGATGTTCATGCTTTAACCCGATATTTGAGAGACAAAACCTTAGGTGTGGTCTCAGGTGTGGTATTACTCTAATTAAAGTTAATGAATTTAAATTAAGGAAAAGTAATAAAAGAGCATAATTCATTGAGAGTCAAAGACAAAGAAAAAAGGCCTTATTCAGATGAATAAGACCTTTTTAAGTTAAAGTGGTGCCTCCAGGAATCGAACCAGGGACACATGGATTTTCAGTCCATTGCTCTACCAACTGAGCTAAGGCACCTTACCAGCTTTTAGGAAGCGACGGCAAAAATATGTTCTTTTTTTGGATATCGCAAGCCATGAGCCTTTTATTTGTAAGCCTTTTTAATAAACCTATTAAAGAGCCTTGTTTAGGGTGAAAGTTGTTGATTAAGCTTCTGATTACGAACTAAATAAGATCATTTTCCATCAGTTTGTTTTAAATTGGAGTTCAATTACAAACGATTTTGAAACAAACCCACTTTTATTACTTTCTAGGTATCTTTTTATTTTGCTGCAATTTCACTTGTCTACTTGCTCAAGAAGCTGCAAAAGACCCTAGATGGTCTATCACAGACCGACAAAGTATTCTCTGGGATCTAACCCAAGAACAGAACCTTCCACATAAAGACAATATCGAAATGTCTGGTAAAAACATTTCTGCTATCATCTATTATGAAATCGATGAAAATAGAAATTTAAAAATTACCCGCGATATTATTTTTCCTCAGTTGCGTACTTATAATAAACCTAATGAACCAGACTGGAAGAAGTATCGGGCTTATTTTAGGAAAAAAATTGATGCCCCCTTTTTAGCTAAAATGAATCAAAATGACAAAGTGGATTTTCCGACTCAAATTGACTCTGTTGAAATAGACGGAATGCTCACTTTCTATTACACACCGGTAAATGGAATCCTGTTCACAAAAAAGATTTTTCCTGATATGGAAAAAAGATTACTTGTAGAGCAATGGGAACTAAGAAACTTAGAAAAGGAGCCAAAGAATTTAATTTTTGGAACAAGTAAATTTACTGAAGAGGAAATAGGCCACAAAGGCAAATATACTTTTTATTGTAAAAAAGAGGCCAATGCTTGGACAGTTTTGCCAGCAAAGCAAATAATAAAGATTCCTACCTACTTTGGGGCATTCATGAAAAGAGAATTTCCAAGCGCATTTGATGCGAAGTCTGCCTATAAAAGCAGGATGGATTTCTTGAGTTTAATGAAAGAAAATCTTGAATTGAAAACACCAAATAAAGTGCTTAACATGCTGTTTTACTTTGCTAAAATCAGAGCTGCAGAAAGCATTTTTGAATCCTCAATGGGCTTGGTTCATTCACCAGGTGGAGGCAATTACTATTGCGGAATTTGGGCCAATGATCAAATCGAATATAGCGGCCCATTCTTTCCTTATTTAAATTATGCTAAGGGAGATACAGCTGCTTATAATGCCTACAAGATGTTTCTTAAAAACATTCCAAAAGGCAATGATAATATCGCCTACGCTTTTGAAATGGATGGCAATTTTCCAATGACACACTTAGATAGAGGA
>CALIIW010000041.1 GCA_938018185.1 uncultured Saprospiraceae bacterium | reverse complement strand
ACATTACAAGAACTTGGACAGCCTTTGACGATTGTAGTAACGAAATTTCAGCGAGTCAAGTGATACATGTTATTGAATGTGATGACAATGCACCAGAAGTAACAATCCTAGAACCTTGTGAAGAAATATTAGTTGATTATGATTGTCCTTGGATCATTGATGACAATATCTATGGTGTGATTGAACAAGAAAATGGTATCTATAAAGAAGTCCATTATAATTTTGATGGAGAAAAGGTGGGAGAAGATGATTATGCTTATCCAATGATAAGGGAGTCTAATTCAACACCTTTTGAGCAAAATGGAATCTACTATTTGGAAGATGATATGCCTGTCCCTCAATCCTTGGTAGATACTTATTCTGCTGAACCAAATCATTTTTCATTAAGCATGAAAATGAGAAATGGAAAATATTTTTTAATTGGTGTAGTCTCAGAGCCTCCTGCAGAAACAGCACCGCAAAATGAGATGGGTGCAGATAGTTATAATGCTTATTTGATAAATGAAAATGGAGAGATAGAAAAAGAAAGTTTGTTGTTTATACATGAATACAGTATGTTGCAATATTGGTACATTTCTGCTTATTATTATAATCTTGTAAAGATTATTGAGACAGATGATTTTGGAATTGACATCATTCGTGAAAGAGGGATCTCCTCTAGTCCAAAATATTCTTCTATCATTTCAGTTGGACCTGACTTAGAGCAAAGGACGGGTGCTTATATTTCTGGACCTGGATTTATTAGCGGATCTTATTCGCTTGAAAGTCCAAATCAACTTTGTCCAGATACTAAAATCAGAACATTTGGTACTGAAGGATACAGTAGTGGAAGTGCAAGGTGGAGCACAAATTACGATTATGTGTTTGGTCAAAGAGTGAAAACTTTGGAAGAAACCCTAGAATCTTATTCTGGTCCAAATAGTTGGTCTATTGATTTTTCCAGATATTATTTGAGGAATCAACAAGATTTATTTTTGCAAAATAAAGATGATCAAACACATCTTGGAGAAAGTGGTGATGTTCCAGGTGTTGGAGGTTTTGAGTCCTTGGTGATATTGTCAGAGCAAATTGACCTAAATTCCATACTTTCTGCCCATCAAAATGTAGATGGTTCAATTTCTTTGATTTTAAGAAAGGATGGCATAACAACAATAGTATCCTTTGGTTGTGATAATGAAGGTCTTGTTGTTTATACAGAATTGGAAGATTTTGATCTCTCTTGTGAAGATGCGTATCCTGAACCGGTGCAAATTGATGCCAGTACAGATTGTGGCAAACTAGATATTGAATTTAAAGAAGAAACGGATGGTTCTGAAGATTGCGAAAATAATTATACAATCACAAGAACATGGACGGTATCAGATGAATGCGACAATTCAGAAGTTCTTACTCAAGAAATTTCAGTAGAAGACAATACGGCCCCTACCTTCAGCATTATACCTGAAGCTGAGATCTTAGTTGATTTAACCCTTGGAGAGGCCATCCCAGAGCTACCTATCCATGGTTTAGAACTGGAAGCAGTTGACAATTGTGATGATGAAGTCGAACTTGTATTAAAGGAAATCTATATCGCAGGAGTTTGTAGATTTAACCTCATTAGAACTTGGACTGCAACAGATAATTGTGGAAATGAATCTTCCTTTCAACAAAATATTCAAGTCATTGAATGTAATGAAACAACGGAAGATTGTATAGATGATATTCCAAGGTTTGATTTTCTTGGCTCTTTTAATGGGAAGAATTATTTTATTTCTAAAGAAAAATATACCTGGTCGGACGCAACGGAAGTTCCTATTCCAGCAATGGCCAACTTAGTCACAATAAACAATGAAGACGAAAATTATTTTATAGCCTCCAATGTTTCAGAGCTTGCATACATAGGTTATAACGATTTAGATGGCGATACAGAATTCGATTGGTTTAAAGGAAATTCTTCTTTTAGCAATTATACGGGCATTCCGAAAAACACATTTGCTTATATCAATTTTTGGGATGGTAAATGGGGGTTCAGTGGGCCGTTTACAAAAAGAAAATTTATTATCGAATTTAATTGCGACATAGATGGAGGATGTGATTGTCCTGAAGAAGCAGATTTTGTTTGTGGTTCTGATGGAGTAACTTATTTAAATCCTTGTACAGCAGAATGTCTCGGGGTTTTTGATTATACATTTGGGGTTTGTGATAAAGAACTAGGACTTGATCTGACTATAAATGATTTTTGTTGTTTGACTGACAACAGCTCGATTTCCAAAACGGAGTCATTCAGTTTTGACTTAACAAATTCTGGTCCATTCAGAATAGAAGGTGCTTTCGAAGTTCATGCCTTTTTATCAAAAGATAAAATACCTTTTAATGGCAACGACATTAAAGTTGGTTCGCTTAGTATTTCTAATATGCCTTCTGGAGTTCTTGAAGATATAAATGCTGAAATTACAGTTTTAGCAAATGTGCCTCAAGGGTATAATTATTTAATCTTGAAAGCGGATGCAACGGAGTTAATAGATGAGAAAAACGAATACAACAACCTGTGGATTGCTGAAGAGCCAATATTCATTAATAGGGCTATTATCTCTGAAAACATTTGTCAGTTCGAAATTAAAAGAGACCTTGAACTTTCATGTATGCAACTAGCTCCAGGGGAGTTTTCTTTGATGGGAAATACGCTAGAAGGAACTCGAACCATTCAAAGCTTTGATGGTTATGGAGAATTAATTTCTGAACATAGTTATGAAGAGCCGGTATATACAGGGGATGAAGTAAGACTACATGCTGGAAATGTATACTATATGGATCAAGATGAATCCGAACTGATGGTGCCATTAGATCTTGAAGTCTTTAATACTTTTATATCTTTTGGACATGAAGTGAAAAGCATCTCAAGAAATGAGGATGGAAGTTTTTATCTCTTAGGCTTATTGACCTTCCCTCCAGGCAATCCAGATTTTGGTTCACCTGCTGATGCCGAAGGCCATGATGAAGTTTACTTGCATCATCTAAATGAAAATGGAGAAAATATAAATTCTGTAATGATCAAAACAGTACATTATACAGCTGCAGATTATTACGGACTTTGGAAAAAACATTACAATGTTATAAGTTTTCTGCCTTTGGAAAATGGTAATGTGCAACTGATCGATGAACAGGTTTGGATAGATAAAACAGTGAAAAATTATCATACTTTCGAATTTGATCCTAATTTAAAACTTGTATCCTCAAATGAATTGCCATATAGTCGATTAAGCTTAGAAAGCAACGATTGCAAAGGTCAAGGTTTTTATCAATTTAATTTTGAAAGGCTAATTGGAGATGATTATATCGAGTCTGGTAATTGGACAAGCAATTATAATGTATATCCTCCTTTCCAAGTTCAAATAGAAACCATAAACCGATTTGATGACGGTGAAACCCATTTTTCAAGTCTTTCCAAATCATGGAATTTAGAGGGGGGGATGGAGCTAAATATTTTGATCGAATCAGAGGAAGCAATCGGGAATTTCTTTCCAAATCAAGGGTACTTTAGAGTATACAATGAACAGGGTGATCTAATTCTCGAAGAAGATGTTACCTACAACAGAGCGCCTCAAGGGGCGGTTTATAATAATGATGATAGCTATTCCATCCTATATAGTGTCGATGGCATACTTTTGATTGAAGTTATTGGATGTGATACAGGTTTTCAAGAGGATCCAGACCAAGGAAGCCTGAGCCAACAAGACAATTCCTCAGAAGCTATTTCTTTCAATGCCGTGTACCCAAACCCTACAAACGGATTGCTAAATCTAGAATTTGAATCCAATCGCTCTGGTTCATTTAATTTGTCTATAATAGGAGTAAAGGGAAATGTTGTAAGCACAAAAACATTCGAATTGTTTGCCGGAGAAAATAAAGTTCAATTAGATCTTAGAGAAATTCCTATCGGAATGTATCACATAAAATTACCAGCCGAAATTAAGGCAAATCAAAGTTCAAGATTCGTAAAAATAGAATAGAAGGGTTAGGCAATTATTAAATCAACTGTATAGCCCAAGGTAGTCAGAGACACAATGGTTTGTGTCTCTGGCCCCAAAACTGAATAACAAAATCAGACGCAGTATTTTGCGTCGCTGGTATTGAAGGTTTGTTAAGGAAACTTGTCTCGATCATTTTAAAATATAGTCTTTTTAATTCCCTATTAAGTGCATGCACCTTTGGTGCGTGTACTTATAGGACTAGATTGCATTGTTTTATTTTGATGAGACAAGTTAAACTTTGGTTTGGCGATTGTTAATCTTTAGGCTTTGAACAATGATGCTCCCAAACCTACTCAATCTTCACTCCAACTGCTTCAACAACCAATCCCGTTCAGACCTCATTTTCGAAGCCTCAATTTGTTTTTTTAATAGCAATTTTTCTTCCTTAGCATAAGGTGGCAGACTGATGAGTTTTCTGGAAAATTTGATCAAGTTTTTATAATGAGCTTTGTGGTAACCCAAAACTTTTTTTCGATCTAAATACTTGTCCATACTATTTAATAAGGAGTCTAAAGAATTGAACTCTTGCAATTCAAAATACATTTTGAGCAGATTTGTTTTTGCCGCCAGTGTCATGAGTATGTCTTCTGGATTAAAGTGAATGAGCAATGACATAGCCTCCTCATATTTCCTTTGAGCTTGTTTTAACTTAGCTAGATTAAACGTGAAATAGGAATCTTTATATTTGGGATCGAGTTTTTCTTTGTATGCATAAATGAATTTTTCAACCCATTCGTATTCTTTTAAACCGACCGCCAGCGCTACTATATTTTTATATGTAAATCTTGTTAGACGATTATCTTCTAATAGAATTTCATTTTCTATTCCATCCTTATAAAGTGTAAATAACTCTTGATAGAAATCAGAGGCGCCAGAGTTGATCCTTTTGATACAATAATTTATTGCAATGGAATAAAGAAAACGGATATGTTTAGGTCGAAAAATATTCTTATGCTTTGATAAAAGAACTTTCAACTTAATAAAATGAGTTTGATGGTTTTCGTCGGCTAAAGCCTTGTAACAATTGTAAGTCAAATTTAAAGCTGGATACTTTTCTAGGAATGTTTCATTGTTGTCAAGAAATAATACCATATGCTTAATGGTCTGTACATCATATTCTTTCTTGAATACAGATTGATGACTTATGATCATGCAGGCATGATTGAGCTTTTGTATAAAGTAAAATACATCCAGATTGTCAGTCAGGATTTGAAGGTTGTTTTCTTTTGTACGTTCATAATCTGAAATAAAATCATAGTATAATTGTTCAAGTTTGAATTTTTTTTGATAAAAATCTAAATCTCGCCAATCTTCTTCTTCAAGCTCTTTTGTAGTTTTGTCATAAGTCTTTGAAAAAAGCTCCTTCTCTTTTAATTTTTTAAACTCTTCAGATAATGAATTTCCAATTTCAAACTTATCCGCTTTTATCCTTTCAATAAATAAAAATTCTTTAAGCAATTGAAAAGTCCTGCTATATAATAATCTAAGCTCCTGGGCATTGGTCTTAGAGCTATTATATACCTTTTTATATATTACGTCATTTAATAATTTGGGGTCTTTTTTCTTGATTTCAGACTTATAATACATGAAAAATATTTTAATATCTTCTCTTTGATTGAAATAAGAAGAGTCTAAAAATTTCTCAAATTTGCCTAAAGTGCGCAAATCTAGCTTTATTAATAGCTTATATAGTACTGTATGTCGCATTAATATTTATACATATTGCATTGTAAGTAACTGAAAATCAATATAGTAAAAAAATATTAATAGTACAAATCTTAATAAATGTACCTTTGATTGATTCAATCATCGCTTATTATTGTATTATTAAAGTATACAGCTTATGGCTACACTACATAAAATTTCAATTTTTCTATTTTGTCTGTTTTTACAGACCAGCCTTGTTGCACAGGGTACCATAAATGGTTTTTTGTTTTACAATGATGGAGATTGTATAAATGGTTTGCAACTGCCTAGTGGTTCAGGTGATAATTGGAAAGTAAAATTCGAAAACGGTACAAACACTTTCTACGATGCTGTCGATCTTAACGACCCATTTTATAGTGCTGACTTGGATCCTGGTGTATACCAAGTAAGTCTAATTCCCCCTAATCGTTTTTGGGAAGCTTGTCCTGCTATTGAAATAGAAATCGTTTCTACAGAAACCATTTCTCAAAATTTAGGAGCAAAGGTAATTGGAAACTGTGTGCTTTCGGAAGTGAGTGTAGTAGTACCAAATCTCAGAAAATGTTTTGTCAATAAAGGTAGAATAGAGTATGCAAATAGGGGCACAAAGCCTATGGAAAACGCTACCATAGAAGTGCAACTTGATCAATACTCTGAAATTCAAAATAGTTCGCTTCCTTTGATTAATAAGGGATCAAATTTAATCGAATTTGAACTTGGTGATGTAGATCCTTTTCAAACAGGTTTTATTGACATTGATGTTTTTATAGACTGCGATGCTGCTTTGGGTCTGACGCATTGCCTGGAGGCTACTATACTGCCAAACGAATATTGTGAGGATTTTGATCCCAACTGGGATGGCTCTTCTATTATTGTAGAATCGATTCAGGCTGGAAATAATATTGAGTTCACAATTACTAATGTGGGTGCTGACATGACAGGTGAAGGTACTTGGATCATCATTGAAGATGATTTGTTGATGAGACAGGGTACCTTTCAATTAAATTTCGCTAATGATAATTTTATAAAAGAAATAATACCTTGTCGAGATAAAACTTACCGTATGGAGGCAACACAGTCTCCTTTTCATCCAGGTGTAAGTTTACCTTCTTCTACGGTACAAGGATGTGATGGACTCTCTAGTATTGGCTTTGTAACCCAATATGAAAGTGATGACAAAAATTTATTTGAAGACCACGAGTGCATTCAAAATGTTGATGAGTTTGATTCAAATGATAAACAAGGATTTCCTCAAGGTATCACTGACGATCATTGTATTCAACCGGGTTCACCAATTGAGTATTTAATCCGTTTTCAAAATACATCTGGCGCTGTTGTCAATAATGTTCAAATAAGAGACAGCCTTGTAGATTTATTTGATATTGAAACATTGACTGTTTTAGGCGCAAGCCATGATTATGAATATTCCGTTTCGAATGATAATAGGGTGACTTTTGTTTTAAATAATATTTCATTGCCTGACTCTACAGTTGATGAGGCTGCTTCTTTAGGTTTCGTTAAGTTCAGAGTATTCCCTAAAGCAAATACACCTTTAGGAACTAGAATTGAAAACAAAGCACATATTTATTATGATTTTAATGAGGTAGTCA
>CALIIW010000040.1 GCA_938018185.1 uncultured Saprospiraceae bacterium | reverse complement strand
TCTACATCCATTTCAAAACGGCTACTTTCTTCAACTGCTATTAAATCTGAGTACGTAAAAACCATATGGTTTTGACCGAAGTCAGGATACTTATCATCTTCTTCAATGGAATGTGCCTCTATGCGCAAGGGGGCTCTTTTTATTAATTCGAGTGTGAGCGTTTCATCTTTCTTTATTACTTTTTTATTGATGGATAGGTAGTTGGTCCATTCGTTGCCTACTCCGTTGTTGGATAGTTGTAGGGTGTGTTCTAGTTTTATGTTTATTTTTCTGGCGGTTGGGGTGGTGGTGGTTCCTAGTAGAGATAAGGAGGTTATTATTGCTAGGTATAAGAGTAAAGGTGTTTTCATTTTTTATTGAGTTTGTTTTATGGAATTATTAAAGGTAGTTAGATTGGGTTGAACTAACAAGATTCCTACTAGAAAGAAAAAGATATCAAATGATGAAATTGACACCAATACAAGACTACTCACTATATTAAAGTATTAAAATCGAAGTCAATAGAATCACTCCCCAGACAAGACCTACAATCTCTACCTCCTCATGGGTGTGCATGGTGTATTACTTACTCTTTTTAGCTGATTTCTTTCTTTTCTTTCTATTTGCCATAGCATTTGCTCTTACAATTTCCCTTGCTTTTGGATCCGGATGAGGAATTACTTCTATTTTACATATACTAACTTCATATCCCATCATGCTACTTAGATTATGAAAGCTTTGTTTTAAATTCAATAAGCTAAAAAAGGGGAGAGATTCAACTAACTCTTTATCACTACTAGAAATAAAAGCATAAACTATCTCATATTCGGAGCTTTTAATTTTATTTGTTAGTGGAATTAAGTTTGGATCTAACCTGGCTTCAGTTGTTAAATTCCTCCTAGCTCCTTTTCGAAATTCTCTATCACTTATAAAGGCTTCTCCAGAAATCCGACCTTGGGCAAAAAGATGACTCAATGTTGAAGAACTCGACTTCTTTTTTACATGAATAAAATGCTTATCCTTTGTGAATATATCACATGGTTCAATTGGTGATCTTGTCAAATTACAATAAACATTTTTTTTATCCATTAATGAAAATAATTTTACATCTGAGTTAGCCAGCCTTTCGTTATACTCACCTTCGGTATCTCCGTCATAATGATCAATCAATGTTCTTGAATAAGTTGGTATTTGATTTACATAATCTAAAACCTCTTTAGAAAACGTATCTTTAACTTTATACCAAGTTCCTTGAGCTAAGCAATATCTGCTTCCAAACATTACAATTTCATAATTAAGGCAATTGAAAATACTCCACTTGGGAATCGATTGATCATCATCGCCTGTATGAGCATACACTCTGTGAGATTTTAGTTTATCAATATCTAACTTATCAATATCTTTGTCTACTTTCTTATAATAATCTTGGAGATCAAGTTCATCATATAAATCTCCTTCCGGAGTATAGGAGAATATATAAGCTAATTCCCAATCTATTATTTCGGGAATTGTGAGAAATATATCATCTGTTTTTCCCTTTATAATTTCAGAGACAAGTAGATCATTTAATTTATTGACTGTTGATGTGTCCTTTTCAATATAAATATTATCGATCCATTCAAATTCAGCTTTATAATCGTCACTGTCAAAATTCTTATCAATAATCTTTATTATTCCTTTTAAATCAATGAATTCTACTTTAGGGGATAAATTTACTTGATCTCTTCCATTTAGAACACCTCCTAAAAACCGGTTAATTGGCGTTCCTGTAACTGCTTTCATTAAGTCATTTATTATATCTAATCCAAACATTTGTCGTGAACCTCCTTTGCTGTTTTGTTTTCTTGTTTGCAATGTAAGATTCTCTACATTCGCCAGATCAATACTTTTTAATTTATTTGGGTTCACTGAATTTAGAACTACCTTTAAGCCAAAATTTCTTTCAATGTATTCATCATCAAGTAAGTATCGGCCATAGCCAAATGTGATAGCAAATACTCTATTTTTTGTTTCAAAAAATAGTACAGCTTTATTTGAAGAATTTACTAAGTTTGATGGTAATCTGTCAGATGATCCTTGTTCAAGGAATTGGATCCATGATGGTGGTCTCGAAGACGTTGTTCCAATGAAAATCTCTCCTTTAATAAAAAGATCGTCCTTTAATTTGTATGACCCAACATCTTCATCTTTTAAATAGCTCTTATAGGTAGAAAGCTTCTTTTTAAGTAAAAATATTGATAGCTTTTGTGATTTCTTCTTGGCCATAGGTCATTGTTCTAAGATGCATTACCCTTTCTTTTACTTTCTCAACTCAACTACTCAATAATAATCGTTCTGCCACCATGGACGCTGTACACATTGTAAATTTATCGCTTTTTTACGTATCAATTTTTAAAACTAAACTTATAAGTATTTTTCTTGAACTTGGCTAGAACTGTAAAGTCTCCACTTTCAGATTACAATATATTGTTGAATCTTTCATGTTGAGAAGTTGCAAACATCTTAACCCTAAAGGCAAGTATTTTTTTTGCGTTTTTCAACTTAACTTGTAGTTCTTCGATCGACTCGTTTAAGTCATTATCTTATCCCATCGAAGAAGTTTCCACACAATGTATCTTTTGTACCTGATGGACTTTTAATATAAATAGTCGAAGAACCGAGAGCCCCTTTTGACCAAGATTCTCTGTGATTATCGTTATAAGTGTATATTCTTATTTCAGTTTCATTTTCTTTCTTAAATATGTCATATCTACATTCAGAATTTGTTGTGGCAGTGTTACTGAATGTGCCAATTACAGTTTGTTTTTCAAAAGATTGGTTTGTTTCATCTCCAAATTCGTCAGTAAAAAAAACCTTTTCCCATTGACCAAATATTTGAGTTGACATCAGAAACATCATCGAGAATAATACGATTAAATTTTTCATGTTTATTTTTTGTTTGAGTTTAAAGATTGACAGATACAAAATATCTTTATTTCCGAATTTTTCTTTCCTTCCTGATTTGATAAAGATAGTGCAATCTTTTTTTTATCGAGTAGGTAAGGAGAATTTCACCCCAAACCTCTCACAGAACCGTACGTGATAGTCTTCCATCATACGGCTCTTCAGTTAATGTTTAAGTGATTCGTTCCTCCTAAAGTGTAACTAAATTTGACAAATTACTTAAAAGCATTAAGCTGCTAGCCCCTTCGCTCCACTTTCATTACTAAAGCTTCATCACTACTATGAACTAGTCTGGCTTCAAACAAAATATCGGTATTCAATCTCTTAAGTGTTTTCCTTAATTGAGTCTTTCCCTTTTCAATTTTGTTTGATCTTCCCTTTTCCATAATTAAGGCTAAATAGAAATCATGCCTCCTATGTACCGCCTGCCGCATAACCAATAAACAGGTTCTCCGTTATGCCTTGTCCTGCAAACACCATTTTATCGCAGTTTTGACAGAATGTTCGTTTTCTCGATACTTCGATAGAGGTTCACTTTCATTCATCTTTTCTATTCATATCTGACTTGTCTTATCAAGCCTTTTCCTTAACGCTCAATATCAGAGAATCACTTCTCCAGAACCTTAAAGTGATTTGTAGATTCCGCCTGTACAACGTCTACGGAGGGCCTTCCTCCATCTTAATTACAGCATTGATCTCCAAGCTTATTTGAATTAATCAATAGTCTTGGTTTTCATTCAGGGCACACAATGAAAGCTAAGGTGAGTCTACCCGCCGTACCGATCGAATGAGAGAAATGGACATGTATACATTGTTTTAAACAGGCTTCCTACGTCCTGCTTGGTTTTCCGAGGTTTTCTGTTAGTTCGGAAGTGAGCGTTGGCAAGACATACTCTTTTGCATTTTTTGGCGTAGCGTTGGCTGGTGCGAATTGCAAATGTGTATGACTTTTTGTTCTATTCATAAACAGACTTGCAATAAGTCCAATTCCGACAATCACATCCACAATGTTCCATATTTCTCTTCCAAGTGCTATTTTAAAAAATGGTTAAAAGAGTAGTGCAAGACCACAGTAAATAATCATTTCCGTATTCTTGTTTTCTTCATTCGCTTTATATGCCAAAATTCCAAATCCGATTAATGCAACAATACGCACCAATTGATAAAATCCATAAGGCATATCTAACAGACACAGAAAAAATAAAACTGAAAGAACTATCTTAATTATCGCTTGCAAACTCAATTTCATCTGTAAATTCTTCGTGTAAACCATAGTTTTGAAAGTCAATCAAGTATTTCATTTGTTTTGGAAATTGAGTGATTATTGTTTCTTCCGAAATGCTAAGTTTTGACTTTACCAATTGAAGAAATTTTATTTCGCTATCTTCAATTTTATTATCCGATTCAATTGTTCGGATTAAAACTTCAATTAATAGTAGTTCTTGCTTTTCATTCAGGTTTAATTGACTTAATTCGTTCAAATATTCGTTGATAGCTTTTTTACCATTCTGTTTTATATAGTTCAAACTTTTTTCAAAAAGTTCTTCAATATCAAAACCCATAAAATAAATTTCGTTATCAGCCATATTCTTAATTTCTGCAATTTCAGATTCATCAATTGAACCATCACAAGCCATTACAGAAATAGCAGACTTTAATAACAAATTTTGAAATGCTTCTGTTTTCATAATCCAAATCCGATTTTAGTTGTTATATCTTCTTTAGAACCTCTTGGTAATAAATCAAGTAGTCCAAAATTTATTTCTCTCAATCTATCCCAATTTTGACTTTCAATAGCAAAGCCACCTGCATCAATAAGACTTTTAGCTTGGGATTGGTCGTTCATTTTTGCTTGGTTATTTAAAAGACTGCCAAAAATTCCTTTTAGGAAATCTGGTGTTCTCCATCTGATTTGTCCTATTATACTATGAAATTCATCTGACTTTTCTTGAATTTTCAATGGGCTTTTAGTTGCCATAAAAGCACTTTCTTGAGAAACTATGTCGTTAAATGTTTTACGTTCGTGGTCATTTCCTGAATTTTCAATAAGTTCTTCACAAGACGCTTTAGTTTCGTAGTAATAATCAGTTGCTTTTTGAAGGCGTTTGTTTTTTGTTGCACTATCTATTTTTTGTGCAATTTTTCTTTTCTTGTCTTCTAATTGGTATCGTTTATCAGTTACGTCATCATCAGTAAGACTTTCAGCTTCATCTGCAACTGCTTCCATTTCCTTTTTTACTTTAGATAAAGCACCTGCGGTTTCGTAATCTTCTTTTTCAGTCGCTAACTCAATTTCTTCATCAAGTTTGGATGATAAGTCTGTTACTTGACCTTTTAGTAAGGTAATGTTCGTGTCTCTTACTTTTGGATTAAAAACGTTTTTAAATTCTTGGTCAGACATATTTAAGTAACCTGAAACAGTAACGTCTCTACTTTCAGAAATCATAATAGCAATTTCAAGATCAGAGCCTTTAGCAATATCTCTTGAAACTTGTTTACCTGAAATTTCAATGACTCCTATAAGTTTATTTGCCTCTGGTAATGATGTTTGTGGTCCTTCATAAACGTTTATCCAGAGCCTGTCAGATTTATTGCCCTTCAAGATTGGTTTGTTAATCGGAAAAGTCAATGTTCTTTTTGTCGGAAGAACTGAATTACGTTCAAATATTAAAGCTAATCTTGTATGACCTGGATTATCATAGTCGTCAACTTCTAAACAAATATCTTCTGGTAGCGGTTGCCCACTAATTCCAAATCCACTATTGATGCCAATAGGTTCAATGTCAGTTTCAATAACATTATTTTGACCATCATAGACTGTCAAAGTGAAAAAATTATAAGCATTCTCAACTAAAGGTAAGTCTTCATTTATTCTTTCTGAAAGCTCTTTTAATCCCGAATCAAATCCACCATCTTGACGAACTATTTTGTAGAATAGTCCTTCTGTATTTCCTTTAATTCTTGCAGCAAAAAGTTCATCAGATTCCTTTGATGCTTTATTATAGCTTGCTTTTATTGAAATTGCAGATTGCTTTTTCTCTGATTTATCTTTTGAAATTTCCTTCTGTTTTGTTGCTGCATAATATGCTGCACCAATTGCAACAGCAGTTGTTGGGTCAATTTCACAGTTTGCTGGAATTTGCAAAACTTCTTCAACACGTTGTCTCACGAAAGGTATAAATGTAGAACCACCAACCATTAAATTAAATTGAACGTCATTTGATGTCAATGAATTTCTTGTCAATATGGTTTTAATCATTTCAATTGTTCCGTCAATTGAATCTTTGATTAAGTCGTTGAATTCAGATTTGGTAATCGTAATTTCCATATCAACATCATTACCTTCTTCATCTTCCATTCGCTCAACAATAATTTCTGCTGATGAAACTGCGGACAATCTAATTTTAGCTTCTTCTGCTTGATTTAAAAGAGAGTAATATTTTGCATTATATTTTCCCGTAGCACTTTTCATCTGATTTTCTAAATCTTCAAAAGTATATTGCTCTGAAATTTTTGGTATGATTAATTTTTCTACAATTAAACGGTCAAAGTCAGAACCACCTAAAAAATTATCGCCTTCGTGGTCAACTACTTTCATCTCTCCGTCTTTGATTCTTACCAATGCAACATCAAAAGTTCCTCCACCTAAATCGTAAACAAGCCAATTACCATCTGTAAGTTCTTTTGACTTTTTCATATTTGCATAAGCTAAACTTGCTGCAATTGGTTCTTGAAGCAGTACAACTTGTTTAAAACCTGCCTGTTTTCCAGCATCTTTTGTTGCGTTCGACTGAATAGAATCAAACGAAGCTGGAATTGTAATTACAACAGATTCCAATGTGTCTCCTGTATTTACAAAAGTTTTTAATTCTTTAAGTATTTGAGCAGAAAGATCAACTGGTGTTTTTGATTCGTTTATTGATTTAATTTGAAAACTTTCAGAAGTTCCCATTTTACGTTTGAAAAGACCTACTACATTTTTTGGGTCTCTTTCCAAATATTCCTTGGCTTTATTTCCAACAACGATTCTGTCTTTTTTGTAATAAACAACTGACGGTAATGTTGAACGTCCATAGTCTAAAGGATTGTTGAAAACAATTACGTCTCCTTTTACAAATTTTGCAATAGCGGAATTGGTAGTTCCTAAATCTATTCCAATGTTAATTGTGTTTTCCATTCTATAATATTTTATATTTTTGATTCAACGACAACTACACCTTTTCGGGCAATTAAAGTACTTCCGCCACTTTTATATCGTATGATTGGTTTGATTACTTCTTTGATTACTAAATTTTCGGTTGAATTACCTGCGATACTTGCTTCTAAATCTAATCGAGTTTCATTATATGATTCTCCAATTGGATTATGATAGGTAAAACCTATTTCTGAACTTGTTGGACTTGAAAACAGATTTGTTTCAAATATATCTTTCATTTTATTCAGATTTCTCGAAATACTGTTCGATTCCTCAATATTTTCGAGTTTTCTTTCAATTTCAAAAAGTTGGTCTAGTAACTCAAAATATGGTTTGTATTGTTTAAAATTTGGTTCTAACATTTGTATATTTTTTATGCACTCGGTTTAGAAAATGTATATCCACCTTTAATGCGTTCAATTAATAATGGGTGTCTCGATAACGTTGATTCAGAAGAATCTTTGATACCACCTTTTTTAACTTGGTTTCCTTCTATGATTTTTCCTACAACCCAACCTGCAACAGCTCCAATAATTCCACCTATAATAAAGTGTTCTCCTTCTGTTACTCCACCTACAATTGCTCCTAAAATTAGTAATGCAAAAAACACAAGATAATAGTTGTTGCTGCCTTTCGAGTGAATTTCTTTGCAACTGCGACATCTTGGAACTGTAACATCTGAATAAGAAAATTGAACTCTTCTTGGAATATAGCTTCTGCTTGTCTCTTTGTAAATAGTAGTGTGTATTTCACAACCCTTGTCAGGTGCATTTGTTTCACAGAAATGGCAAACAAGAACACCTTTATATTTCTTTTCTAATTCTTCAAGTTTGTTTTTGTCTTGTTGAAATTTTGATTTGGCAGATTCATTGACGTTAATTCTTAATGAGTAATTAATTAAAGCCAAAGCATTTTTAATGTCGCTTTGTTTGTTCCAACTCGCAATAGACATACTGCGTATAGAATATCCAATTTGCGTTCTAATTTCGTTAGCAAAAGAAGGCAAGTTGTTGAGTTCGCTTAAATCAAATTTAGATTTTACAAATGATAAAGCATCATTTGCTTTTAATGTTTCATTTTCAACATCATCAACTTTACTTTGGATTGAAATTAGAATTCTCGCCCATTCTTTAATTAATGGTGCATTCTTTTCTTGCTCAATTCTTTCTTCGTGTTTTTTCTTTACAATGTTGTAGTTTTTTTCAAAAGTTGGTTTTGAAACACTTTCAATATTTAGTTCGAGTAAATATTCTAAAAGTGAAAGAGGAACTGAAGTCGTATTAAATTCATTCCAAACATTGAGTTGCAGAAAGTTAATGGATGCTGCTATTTTATTTACTTGGCTTTGAAAATAAATCGGTAGTTTATTTAGAAATTCGCTTGAAAATCTCTTTTTGATAACATTAATGACATCATCAATATTGTCATCAGTATAATTTGATTCTTCTTCTTTTATTTCTTTGGTAAGTTTGTCAGTTGCTGTAATTCTTTGTTGAATTTCATTGCCCAAACTTTTGTAAGCTTTATTCAAGTCTTTTTTAGAAATAAGGTATTCGGTTCGAAGGGCCGAAGAAAATAATTCTAAATCTTTATTCTGAAAAGACTTTAATAATATATGGTCAATTTTTGCCGAAAAGAAAGGACTTATGAAATCGACAAATTCTGGCAACTTGTAAATGCTTTCTTGTTTAAGGCTGTTTAGAAGTTCGTTACTTCCATTTGCCAAAAACTTATTAAGTTCTAAATTAGTCGATAAGTGCGAATAAAATTCTATTTTGTTTTTATCTTCTAATTCTTCTATTGCTCTTTCGCAATCAGATTTTGTTAGTTTCTGTCCGTTGTATTCATAGAATCCGCTGTCGGATAAATCTATGTCGGCAAATAGTCTTCGTTTGGATTTTTTTATAATACTTGAATCTATTTCGTTGACTTCTTTGTCTTTTAGTTCAAGTATCTCAATAGGATTTATGTAAACCATTTCTTATTCAGAATTTATTTTTCAGTTCGGTAAATTACTTTTTCTTTTTTTTATTCATTTACGGTTTTCCGTATTTTGTTCAGTTTTTCTTCGAGCGTTGGCAAAAAACAGCTCTTTTTTATTTTTCAGCGTTGGCTTATGTTTCGGCAAAAAACCAAATGTGCTGTTTGTGCGGCTGACTTTTCAGATTGTGTACAACATGGGTATACCCGCAGTCCGCCCACAAAGGACAACTTGATTGACATGCACTTTTCTATTCAGCTTTCTCTTTTTAAATCCTTTTGAAAGCTGTCATTAATTTCATTGGATTATACTTTTCAAATAATTCTGTATAAGTAATTATCGGGTTTACTGAATTTTGCTCTCTTAATAAGTAGGCTGCTATTGGCCCCCTTAAGCCATGCCTATCATCAAGAAATACTTGTGGAAATCCCTCAAAGGTCATAAATATGTCGCAGTATAATCCATTTGCAAAAAAAGATGCATCATTATATTTTTGGGCATTAATCAAAGCCTCCATTGAGAACGCAGATAACAAAGCGTTTTCAGGAAGTGATAACTTATGAATTTTAATTTTAGATGGAATTTTATTATTTGATTTGAGGAAATCAAGTTCATTTTCAAATTCTTTCGGAACAGTAACATCAAGAATACTAGTTAAAAATCCTTTAGATTGAATATAATATCCTATTGGCTTGAAGAACATTACATTTTTTTGCATTCGCCCTCTTCCCATTCCCGGAATATCTTGCTCCTCTCCTACCGCTACTGGCATTTGAATTAATAATTCAAGATTAATATTTCCTGCATCTGCTTTAAATAATCTAAAGCTCATGCCAAAACTATCAATAGGAACTATTTGTTTTCCATCTTTAAACTGTTGATTGACCTTGCTTAAAGTGTCCTGCAAAAATAAGGTCATTACCATTTCTTGTGTCGGTGTCATGCTTTATTTTTTACTTATTAAATGTATTAAGGTAAATATTCGATATCAATATTTCTATCAAGCATATGCAAAACGCAACCTGTGATATTTCCTTCTTCATGTTTTATCGTCAATCCGTAATCTGCAAACGAAGCCCCGAAAGAATCATGACCATATCCTTTTAATACAATTTTATTTCCATCTAAGTCGATTAATTTCATCTGTTTTGGTGCCATTTGAACAGATGCTTGTTCTCCCTGTGTATTAAACATTGACACAGTATATCCTTCTCCTCCATTTATATTTCCCTCAACCTTAACTGCTCTTGGAGCACCGCCATGTGGTCCGGAAATAAGAACTCCATTTTCATATCTTAAATGGTCAGAAGAATGGAATACAAATTCTAAATCAGGATCTTTTTGTTGCTGATTATTTTGAGATATAAGTTGTCTTACAAATTGTATTGCAGGTTTTGCTTGAGAGACTCCAAGCTCATCAGCTTTTTCTAAACATTTCATTCCTTCAGTATTTCTTCCCATTTGAACTAATGCCAGTCCTTTAGGCAAATATGGATTCGGATAATTTGGATCTTCGTTAATTGCTATATCCAGATATTTGACTCCTTCTTCAAACCTTTTTAATTGCGTTAAAAAATTACCAAGGTTGCATGCAATGACTTTTTTGGCGACGAAAATGATATTATTTTTCCCAATTCCGATATGTTCCAAGTTGCCTTCTGGAGCATTATTGATGGATTTTTTCAACCAAGTAACGGCTGTCTCAAAGTCTTTCTTTCTAAAATAGACCATTCCTAATCTATATGCAGCAACACACCCCGTTGGCTCTAATTCAAGTGCCTTTCTAAAATCCTTTCCTGCCGATAAGTCGTCACCCATATCTTCATAGGATGTCCCACGCATAAGATAAAAATTTTGATTCTCAGGCAATACTATTATTGCTTTTGAAAACGCATCTATTGCTCCTCTATAATCTTGTCTCGAATATTTATCCAATCCTTGTTGTGAAAAAATCATCGCTTCAGGATTGATTTCATATTCCTTTCCTAAAATGTTTACTTTTTCAGATTTTTTTTTCCTCCCGAAGAGGTCATCAAAAAATGGCATGTTAGTAATTTTTATGTAAATAAATTCCTTAAGTATTTGTATTCAATATTGTTTATTGACATGAAATTGTATTCCTAAATTTCTTTTCTAAAAATAAATAAAGGTGCATTCAAATACTGGGTCTTACCTCCAAGTAAGGAGCCTATACAACCAGGAGTTATAGCAACTGGAACGTAGACTTGGCTATAAAACTCGAACCCCTGACCAGTATATTCTTGAATTTTAATTTGAACAGCAGTGTCCAAAGCTTTGATGTTTGGCTGAACTTTCACCTGATAAACAGCATATTCATAATTTTTCATACTTTATTGGGTTTAATATTTAAAAATTCACTAACTACACTCACATCCATCACCAACAACCCACTTACAACAAGGATCCGCTTCACAGGGAGCCTTATTTTTACCGGAGCAGCCGCAGTTAGAAGTAGAGGGACATCCTGTAGTCCCACCTCCTGAGTTCGTATTCAATGAATTATAATAATCCGTCCAATTGTTTTCTTCACAGGCGATACCATCATTATCAGCATCTAAATCACCTCTACATTCGGGATTCCATTCATAGTCTTGTTGAGCTGCTGATTGAGAACTATAATCTATGCAATTGGTGTCCTCGCAGTCAGACTTAGATGATGAGCCTTTTAATTCACTATCTAGGCAAGAGCTTGACAGGAATAAGATTGTTGCTAGCAGTGCTAGTGTTGATAGGGACTTCATGTCAAATAGT
>CALIIW010000039.1 GCA_938018185.1 uncultured Saprospiraceae bacterium | reverse complement strand
GGAAAGGCGGTCAAAGTATGGGGAGTTGGAAGTCTTGAAATAATTTTCAAAAGGCTTGGTTTGGAATTGGATGAGCTTTTAAAGAAGCCTGTTCAGATTAAAAAATCTAAAACTAAGAGTCCAGCAAAGAAAACAAGCAGTAGAAAAAAAGCGAGCAAAACGACAGCTCCTCCAAAATCAAAGTCTGCAACAAAGAAAGCAGCAGCTAAAAAAGTAGCTTATAAAAAGACAACAGCAACAGCTGATAAAAAAGCCGGTTCTAAGAAGTCCACGAAGAAAACTACTAAGAAAACGACGAGCAAACCTACGGCAAAAAAAACGACGAGCAAGAAATCGATAACAAAAAAGCCAACAGTTAAAAAGACGAGCACTAAGCAGTCGACTACAAGGAAGACTTCTACTAAAAAATCTCTTGCAAAGAAACCTGTAACTAAAAAGACTACAACAAGCAAAAAGAAAACAAGTAGAAAGAAGTAATCTTTTATATCAGCAGCCGATAATAAAAAATATGCCAGAACAAAATTTTATTGATTATGTAAAAGTGTTTTGTAAATCTGGTTCGGGAGGAGCAGGCTCCGTACATTTTTATAGAGATGCAAGAACAGCGAAGGGAGGCCCAGATGGAGGTGATGGAGGCAGAGGAGGACATATTATTATTCAAGGAACCACCAATGTGTGGACCCTGCTAGCATTACGTTATAACAGACACATTCGTGCAGGTGATGGAGAAGGTGGAGGTGGAAATAATAGATATGGCGCAATGGGGGAAGATGTTTATGTGAAGGTTCCTTTAGGTACAGTGGCTAAAAATTTTGATACGGGTGAAACACTCTTCGAAATAACAGAAGATAAAGAAGAAGTTATTTTATTGGCTGGTGGAAGAGGCGGACAAGGAAACTCCCATTTTAAATCTTCTACCAATCAAACCCCAAAGTATGCTCAACCTGGGGAACCAAGTAAAGAAGCTACTTTTGTTTTAGAATTAAAAGTGCTTGCAGACGTTGGCCTTGTAGGCTTTCCAAATGCTGGTAAATCTACGCTGCTATCTGTGGTCTCAGCTGCTAAACCAAAAATAGCAAGCTATGCATTTACAACATTGATCCCTAATTTGGGTATCGTTAAGCATAGAGATAATACTTCTTATGTCATGGCCGACATTCCAGGAATCATCGAAAATGCGCACGAAGGCAAAGGCCTCGGTCACCGGTTTTTAAGGCACATAGAAAGAAACTCTACCTTATTGTTTTTAGTTCCTTCTGATTCAGAAGATATTCAAAAGGAATACAACATTTTGGTAAATGAATTAAAAATGTTCAATCCGGAATTATTGGATAAACCTAGAATTCTGGGACTTAGTAAGGCTGATATCACTGATGAAGAACTTCGTGAAATGCTAAAAGAAAATTTACCACCTAATGTTCCTTATGTTTTCTTTTCTTCCATTACTGGTTTTGGCTTACAAGAATTAAAAGATCTCATTTGGGATAAAATCAACGAAGAAATAGTTTAAAATGGAGGCAACAGATTTAGAAAAAATAATTTCAGATTTGTTTGAATCTTGGTCCAATGAAAAGGTAGAAACTATTTTGCCATTAGCTCCATCTGGATCCAAAAGAATCTATTATAGAGTGCAAGGCAAAACAAAAGTTGCGATAGGGAGCTACAATACCATCCCTGTAGAAAATGAAGCTTTTGTTTATTTTAGCAAACACTTTAAAGCTAAAGGATTACCTGTTCCTGAAATCTATAGTGAAGATCTTTCTCAAAATATTTATTTACAAGAGGATTTAGGTTTTACTACATTATATAGCTTTCTTCTCAATAAGGAAGAACGTTTTCCTCCACATTTAAAAGAGCTTTATAAAAAAGTTGTTGAGCAGTTGGCCGAAATACAAATTAAAGGGCATGAGGGCTTAGATTATTCGTATTGCTTTCCATCTCAGCGCTTTGATAAGCAATCCATCTTGTGGGACTTGCAATCTTTTAAGTATTATTTTCTCCGCTTCAATGAAATTTCTTTTGATGACATCAAATTAGAAAAAGATTTTGGCACTCTTGCAGAATATCTTTTAGAAGCTGATCACGATTTTTTTATGTTTCGAGACTTTCAAACGCGGAACATCATGATTCGTGATGGGAAGCCTTTTTTTATTGATTATCAAGGAGGACGAAAAGGTGCTTTGCAGTATGATCTTGCTTCATTATTATTTCAGGCGAAAGCAAATATTCCGGAAGAAGATAGAATCGAACTTCTAGAACATTATATGGAAGCTGCCTCAAAATTAATTTCTTTCGATAAGAAACAATTTGTCAAATACTATTATGCTTTTGTTTTAATTAGATGTTTGCAAGTCTTTGGGACATATGGCTATAGAGGAATTTATGAAAGGAAAAAGCATTTTCTAGAATCTATCCCATTTGCCATAAAAAATTTAAAATGGTTAAAAGCGTATGCAGAGTTTGAATTTGATACAAAAGAACTGTTCAAAGTTTTCGATAAAATTATAGATTTAGATCAATATAGTATTGCGACAGATTCTAAAGAAGATAGCTTGCTAACAGTTGATGTCAAAAGCTTTTCTTACAAAAAGGGTATCCCGAAAGATAAAAGTGGACATGGGGGAGGATTCGTTTTTGATTGTCGTTTCCTACATAATCCTGGAAGGTATGAACCTTATAAAGCATTGACTGGCAGAGACGAATCTGTAATTAATTTCTTGAAGCAACATTCAAAAATGCCTGAGTTTTTGAATGATGTATTTCATATAGTGGACAAATCTATCGAAAATTATATTGAGCGAAGTTTTACCAATTTAAGTTTCCATTTTGGTTGTACTGGAGGAAGGCATAGATCTGTCTTTGCAGCTGATACTTTGGCAGAGTATATTAAAAATAAATATGGAGTAAAGGTAAGGCTTCAGCATCGAGAAAGGGGCTGGGCAGCAGAAGAGCTCTAGTTTTAACCAAGTAATCAATCACCTATCATTTCCATCAAATCTTGAAAAGATTTTGATGCAGCAAAAGTCCGATCAGGATAGGCCGTAGCACTAAACTTTAAATGTAGTGGCAACTTATTTTTAAAAGTAAGTATGATGCTTATGTTGCCAAATTCTTGATTGATCTTTTCTGATTCTAGTATTTGATGTCTTGGCTTTAAGTAATGCCTTTCTATACTTTCTTCATGAGAATTATATTGCTTGATTCTCAAATCTGACATCGAACTTCTATAGTTGTGTTGAAGGACTTTGCTTTTTAAATAATCTAAAAAAAATCTTGCTTGTTGGCTGTTATGGTTTTCTTTAAAATGGTAAGCAAAGCCTTTTGAAGATTTATTGTTTAGAAAAATAATCTTTTCGCTTTGTTCTTTTGGTAAATCATTATAGAGACCATATTGAGAATGGATCCAGGAGAGCTTTTCAGACTTATCTTGTGAAAATTGCCAGGCTAAAAACTCTTTGTTGAATTCCTCATTTCTGCTAATTGCCTTATGAGTTTTTGTTGTGGGAATACTCTTCTCTTCAGATTTATTAAAGCTCTGAAGAAAAGAATTCCACCAATTTGATTTCTCGTTTTTGATACTAATTTTATTTTAACAATGGAAGCAATTGATTTGCTTGCTTGAATCCAACGTGCTTATCTTTTACAGCAAGATTTTCATCTAGAACCACAATCGTTGGATATCCTCTAACTTGAAAAAATTCCTGTGTCAGTTGATGCGGAGAATTTCTTCCTCTTGGACTCTTATTAGGATCAAAATTAGGATTAGCATATTCTTTACCGGCAAATTTTACAGCATCAGGTGATTCTGCATTAAACTTTACGGAATAGTAATTTTTACCTACATGGTCAATAAAAGCTTGATCTGAAAATGTCATTTTATCTAACATTTTACATGGCCCACACCAGGAAGTATAAACATCGACTAAAACCTTTCTTGGTTTTACTTTTGTCATTGCCTCTGCTTCTTCTAGATTAACCCAGTGGATTTTATCATTACTTTCAGGGTAATTTTCAGCCGCCTTTTTCACAGTAGAATCTGCAGCTCCACCACAAGAAAAAATAGTGGCAACGATAAATAAGAATAATAAGTTTTTCATGTTAATATATTTTTAAGACTCGAAGATAAAGAATCCTTAGCTTCAAATCTACAATAAAAAGTGGCTTTTAGACTTCCATAACAAATTAAGAATTGACTTAAAATGTAGGTTAGCATTATCAAAAAGCCATTGATCCCAAGGTCAATTTCTTTAAATTTTGTCAAAGCAATCAAACTATCGGAAATAATAAACAAAACGGCGCCTATAAAGATTAATTGCCAATACTTCGTAGGAATGTCTCCAAATACATGAATACTACTTAAAAGCATCAAGCTAATGGCAAAACTATAGCATAGGAATGGGATTTTCATACCTCCAGGGAGCGCAGACCAATAAAAGATAATAGATCCTAAGAATATCATTAATACAACAACTATTGGCCATTTATGTTTTTTGATATAACCTGTATTTAGGGATGTCAGACAGAGAAATGCTTTCAAGTATAAGAAGTGAACTATTAGAAATAATGCCAAACCTAATAAAAAGAATAATTCTGATTTTCCTTGAAATATTAAAGCTGTATCCCCAAGACAAGAAACGCCTAATCCCAATAAAATGAATTTTTCAAATTTAGTCTTCATACCAGTATTTGTGAAAAAAAAGCAAGCAAGAAGAACAGTTAATAAAGGCTTAGAAATCATATTAATCCAAAAAGATGGATAAATCGTATGATACAAATTGAGTAAAGCAGCTATAAAGAATAGAAGCAACCAATATTTATTTTTAATTTGCATTATGCAGTGCTTGAAAATTGTACTAATTATTTCATTTATTTCCACATTGGCTTGTACGGCTGAGAAGCCAAAGATAATAGAAGAAAAGACAATTTCGGATTATGATATACTCGAAGATAGAGTTTTAGGAAGCAAACAACTTTTAATAAGTATAGCTAGTTCATTTTCTTCTAATAAAGGCAATCTATATCTACTAGAAAAAACAAGCAAGGGATGGACCTCTAAACCTAAAGGCTACAAAGTTAATTATGGATCCAATGGCATGGCTTGGGGGATTGGTTTGCATAAGCAAATGCCAGGTGCTCAAAAAAAAGAAGGAGATAAAAAGTCCCCCGCAGGTGTCTTTGAAATAGGCAGATCATTTGGTTATCCGGAAAAGCCTAAGAATTGCAAAACCAATTACCTTCAAATTGACCAACACACTCAATGTATTGAAGATGTCAAGTCAAAGTATTATAATACGATTGTCAATAATAAACAGATCCATTCAGATTGGAATTCGACAGATCTTATGCTTAGAAAGGATGATTTATTCAAGTATGGATTTTTTGTAAATCACAATCCTAAACAAATTCCTGGCAAAGGGTCCTGTATATTTTTTCATTTATGGAGAAACGCGGAAAGTTTTACCGCAGGCTGTACAGCACTTTCTGAGACTGATATGTATAGCATAATTTCATGGCTAGATTATGAAAAAAAGCCACTATTAATTCAAATGCCAGCGAAAGAATATGCGGCCTTGAATAAAAAATTGGAGCTACCAGCAATAAAATAATAAATATTGAAATGCTAGACTTGTGGCAAAACTGAATAAAAATAGTAACCTATTTGAAATTGCTACGTTCAGATATTAGAATAAATCTATATATTTATATAGACTTAGCAGATATCTACTTGACATGGTTATAGACATTATATTCGTAATCGCTCTTTTATGGGGTTTTTACCTTGGGTTCTCCAAAGGTATAATTAAGACACTTTTTACAGTTCTTTCTATTGTATTAGGCATGCTTGCTGCATTCAAATTTGCGCCAGCCACAACAAATTTTTTAGAAACGGCTTTAAAAAATACAAATCCATTAATGTTTCTTGCTGGTTTCATTTGCACCTTCGTGCTAACCATGTTCCTTATCAGAATGTTTGCACGTGGGCTTGAAGGCATCTTTAGAGCTGCCAACATAAATTTCATTAACCAAACGGTCGGTGGAGTTGCCCTGGCAGGAGTAATGGTACTTTTGTATTCTATGTTGATATGGTTTGGTGATCAAGCTCATATTTTAAACCCAGAAGTCAAAGCAGAATCGATTTCCTATATTCATCTAAAAGAATATCCAGAACAAGTAAGAGGCTTAGCCAAAGTGGTCAAACCTACCTTCCAAGAATTTTGGACCCAGTCTGTTGAGATGTTTGATAAGCTGGAACAAATGAGCCACGAAGACTCTTCTGTCAATGCAGATGCAGATGCAAGGATTTATGATATTGAATAAGCAATAATCGGATCCTACAGATTTTTACCTCTTATTTTTTTCAAAATTTCATCAATAACAACTCTTTCATGTAGTATCAGGGCATGCCCTGAGGCATCCGATGCATTTGATGCATCGAATTGTTACAATCAATTTCTGTTTTATTATGAAATCCAAATTTACAAGGGATACTATAGGGCATGCCCTATAGCTATATGATTTTTTCAAAATTTCATCAATATCTACCCTTTCATGTAGCATCAGGGCATGCCCTGATGCTGATGCATTTGATGTATCGAAATGATACAATCGAAATCATTTTATTTTTAAATACAAATAAACCTTAACACACATCCTTTGCTCAAACCCAATTCACCCCAAGTGCTTCTCAAAAAAACCTAACATCGCCTTATAAAATTCAAATTGATTTTCTTCGTTTCGAAATCCATGGCCTTCGTTGTATTTGACTAAGTAAGGGACTTCGACATTTTGTTTTCTTAAGGACTCAACAATTTGATCTGATTCATCAATGTTCACTCTAGGGTCATTGGCTCCTTGAACTACAAACAAAGGAGTTTTGATTTTGTCAATGTGATAGGCAGGAGAAGCAGCCTCCATCATTTCTTTATCTTTTTCTGGATGTCCAACCATTTCGTACATCATCTCTAAATATGGTTTCCAATATGGTGGGATGGTTTTCATGAAAGTGAATAAATTTGAAACACCTACATAGTCAACGGCTGCTTTGTATAGATCAGGTGTGAAGGTGACACCGGCTAAGCTTGCAAATCCTCCATAGCTTGCTCCATAGATACCAATCTTATCAGGATCAGCAATACCTTCTTTAATTAGAAACTGTACACCATCTGTAATATCATTTTGCATCGTTTGGCCCCATTGTTTAAAACTTGATTCCCAAAATTTTCGACCATAGCCTATAGAGCCTCTGAAATTCATCTGCAATACACCAAAACCCCTACTCGCAAAAAGCTGTATCTCTGGATTGAATCCCCAATAATCTCTCGCCCATGGCCCACCGTGTGGATTAATGATGAAAGGAATTTTTTTATTTGATTCATAATCTGATGGCAAACTTAAATAACCGTTTATCAAAAATCCATCTCTTGATTTGTATTTAATGGCTTGCATTTTAGCCATCTCTTCTTGCTCAATCCAAGGACTTACTTCAATAATCTTTTCAAGCTTATCATTAATTGTATCATATAAATAATAGGCACCTAGGGATCTATCACTATATGTTCTAACAATGAATTTGTCCTCTTCTTTAGTAGAAGAGGTAATAACTACTTCCAAATTTGGCAATGCTTGCTCTAGTTTTTCTTGCAATGCTTTGCTTTTTTCATCCAAAAAATAAAAAGCTCTTTTAGAAGTAAAATAAGACACAGCTGTAGGAACTTTTCTTTTTCGAGAATAACTCATGGAGGAAACATCTACCTCTGGATGTTCAAAAATGATAGGGCCAATTTCCTTCTTTTCAAGCATGTCATATTTGATCAACACACTTTTATCTCTTCCCAAATTTGAACTTACATAGACATGATGTTCATTTTTAAAATCAAAAAATAATGGGCTTATTGATTCTTTATAATCAGTTGTAATGATCTCTTCAAAAGCATCTTGTTCCGATTTGCGATACATCAATGTATTATTCGTTCCACCTGTTACTTTGGAAGCGATTCTTAATTTTCCATTGTGATCTGTCATCCAAGAACTAATAGGATCAGCGGGATTAGAATTTTCAGCCAATTGCTGTATGCTTCCATCTTTTATGTTGATTCGATAAGGTTCAAATAGCATGGGGTTATTATTATTCATACTGATAATTAAATAATCATCTTCTTCTGGAAGCGCATCTATTATATCAATTTTGACCTTTTCAAATGGCGTTAGCTTGATAGGATTTTCTCCATTTATTTGAACCGCATACAATGCGTAGTTTTCATCTCCTCCATTGTCTTTTACATACAAAATGCGATCATTGCCTTTCCAAAAATATCCAGAAATGTCTCTATCCTTTTCAAATGTAAGCTGCACTTGCTCTTCTGTTCCGATTTTTTGGACATAAATATTTTGCCTCCTTTCAAATGGAGCTAAAAAAGAATAATATGCTCCATCGGGTGAAATCTTGAAGGCAGTCTTTTCTGGCTTTTTGAAAAAGTCTTCTACAGCATATTTGGAGTCTTTTACTCCATATTCAATTAAATCTTTGATCTCTTTTTGAGAAGAAGGAAGCTCTACTTTACCTACTAATTTTGTATCCATAGTTGTATTTAAGGAATAATAACACTAAAATAATTTGGAAATAATTGCTATTTATTAAGAATGAACCCTTAATATGTCTAAAAATGTTGTTATATATATACTAAATAAAGACTTTTTGATAATTCTAAGGTTAAAATTTGCGTTTGTCTTAAAGCAATAGAATATAGACAATTCTATTTTTTACCTTTACTTAAACATTATTATTTTGAATAAGCTGCTTTTACCTTTACTATTCATTTTAATTGGAGGTTTTACCCAACTTTCAGCGATCGATTCTGTCACCAAATATGAATTATTGAAAGCAGATACTACGCTGCCAACAGTTTTTCTGATAGGTGAATATGAAACACAATATACTGAGGCTATCCAATCTTATGAAACTTTATTAATAACAGCCTGTGAAAATGATATGGAGCTAGCCTATTCCAAATGGGTTAGCATGTTGGAAGAAATGGAAGCCTACTCGGATGAAATCGACTACGACTTAAAAGGCTTGAAAGTATGGATTAATATTTTTTGGGAACCTGATGGCACAATTTCTCATCTTGGTTATTACCTTAAAACCGTTTCCAAAAATATTGATGTCGAAGAATTAAGTGCTTTCTTCAAAAGCTTTATTAATAATTATCGCTTTCCAATGGCTTACGATAAAAAGTATTCTCATTTTGGGACTGCTTCCTTTCCTGTCTTTGCACGAATTATGGAAAAGGCTCCTGAAGGTCAAGGAGAATTAAGTAAAGGGCAAAATTGACAGCCATAAAAGCACAATATTTATTTTCTCTATTTCTCTTCATTTTACTTTCTTGCAATTCATTTGATGAAGAGACAGCTAACTGGTCTTTTGTAGACTTACCTACTGACTCTGATCTCTGCTCTATCACAATTTGCAATGATGGTTCTTTTCACATCGTAGGAGGTGATTTATGGGAGAGAGGTATTTATATTTCTTCTCCTTTCGGAGAAAATTGGTCTATAGATACAATCCTAAACAAGCAATTATTAGCAATTGATCAAAATCCTATTGGCAACATGTATGCAACAGGAATAGATGGTTATCGACTGCAAAAAAGATGTGATACAGAATGGCAGATCAAGCAACCCAAGAGGTGGGGGAATATGAAGGATCTAGCTTTTAAAGAAGATGGTACTGGAATTATCGTTGGTGGAGAGTCATTAATATTGGGCTATATGGTTTTGAATTTGGGGTCAGGCAATTTTCAAACGATAGATTGGGACAGAGAATTGAGTTCAATTACTTATCTCCAAGACGCTGTTTATATCTTGACCGGTTATGGCTTTGTTTCAAAGTCCATTGATGGAGGTAAAAATTGGAGACAGAATGAAGTTGGCGGAGACTTTTTTATTGACAGTAGTTTTCCTATCCTCCATATTGGATATGTGATTGGTCGAAATGGTACAATAATTAAAACCAGAGATCAAGGAGAAAGCTGGGAGACTTTAAGAAATGCATACAGCCTGACGACATCTGATTTACCATTCAATGCAGTTTATTTTAAAGATGAGAAAACTGGGTACATTTGTGGAGACCAAGGTTTGGTTCTCTCGACAAAAGATGCTGGCCTCAATTGGACCATTTTCGACAATTTGCCAAGTATAGATTTTTTGGATTTGATCTGTGATCAAGATGGGGATTTGTATGTCCTAGGGAAAGAAGGAGTGTTAATATCTATTGAGGAATAAAAAAAGAGTAACATTATTAGAATGCTACTCTTTTCTTTTATTCCTAAGTAAAAAGGGTTTCTCACTTGGGCTGTTTATTTATAAACAGACGATTTTTTGAATTTTTGCATTAGCATATAATATACAACTGCACGGTATTTATTTCTATTTGAAGATCCGATCGTTGTCATAACTTCTTTTATGCCATCATCTAGTTTTGGAGAATCCTTTAAGCCGAGTTTTTTGATAAGATAATTTTTCTTTACTCTTTCTAGCTCTTTAGGATCAGAAGCAGCAACAGTACTAGCATCTTTGTTATAAATAGAAGGTCCACAACCCTTAGCAACCTTTTCTAACATTGCATCGCTGTACTTCACTCCAATTTTGTCCATTAGCTTTTTGTACTTAACAACTTCCTCTTGAAATTTGCTCATAGATTTTTTTTTAAAGTTTATAAATTGTTTTATCAATACAATAATAAATTAATTATTTCAATTATTCGTTTTTTTTAACAAGCATATTTATAAGCCTTTTTTTAGTATACAAAATTATTTACTCCTTTTTAAGCTTTCTGATCCAATCTGCAGATTCAAAATGTTTCCAATCTTCTTTTGTAAGATCAGTGTTAGGGTCGACATACTCCTGGTATTTTCTAAAATGCAATTTTGCTTTTACTACTGGATAAACACTGACAGAGTCTGTATCCCATTTGTCCCTATAAATTTCTCCAAGGTAATTGCCAAACTGCCAGATCATATCCGGATGGGTGAGGCATTTTCTAGCTTGCTTCTTAGATAAATGATCCCTAGCCTTAACCTTGACCTCTTCTTGACTATGGTTGTTTTTGACAAGAAAATGTCCATACGCCATTTTGCCTCTTAACATCATTCTCCAAGAAAAGCGATGCCCCTCTTCTGTCCAAGATACTGGTCCTTCAAAGAAATGATGTCGCAAAGGATTTAGCATCATTATTAAACAAAAGACAAACAACGAAAAAGTGATAAAAGCTTTTCTTTTACTTGGAATATAAGTTGGTTTGTTAAGATGTAATCTGCTCTTGCGGTGTGCTTTTATGTAGGATAGATTCCATTTTCTTACAAGCGCGAGTTTTTCTTTTAAATATTTATTCAGCGAAAGCGGAAAGCTAGATCCAAAAAATAGCGCTGTTAAAGCAAGTGATAGCCAAGGGAATATTCCGATTTGAAAGATAGCAGTATTCATAAGATGAAAGGTAAGGGCACATCCAAATGCAAACCACCTTGTTTTTTTAAACATCATTAAAGGAATGATCAATAAGTCATGAAGGATTCCACCATAACTCATGAACCACGCAAGCCATTCTTGTTCCAGGATAGGTCCAATCAGAAAATAGTCTCTTTTATAAGGGAGCCATATTTTTAATGGGTAGGCGTTTAGCCAATCTGAATTTATTTTGGCAATACCTCCAAATATATAAACAATGGCCATTGAAAATTGTAAGGTGAAAATTGGCCAATAAGCTATGAAGTCTTGACTTTTGACACGACCTCGCAGGCTGTCAATGGAAAAGGCTTTATGCGCAGGAAATAAAACCATCATGAAACTTAATAAGCAAAACAAGTAGGCATGATTTAGGTAATTACATTTCTCAAGTAAAAAAACATAAGTAAATCCTAAGGCAAAAAAGCTTGCACAAATCTTGTAATGATATCCTAAACAAATGCCAATCGCAGATAGACAAAGGCAAAAGAAGAAAATACTCATGAATGGCTCAGGAATGGCCTGAGCCCATTCTAGCCCTATATATTTAAATTGATAATTTTCTGGATCAAAAGCATTCTTCTTAAAATGATAATAGATCCAAGTGACCAGTACGTCAAGAAAAGCCAATATGCCAAAGACAATTCGGAAAAATACTAAGGAGGCAATGTGTTTTTTTGTAAATAGAAAATTCATAGTTATGCTGCAAGTTAAACATATTGAAGATTCTGAGTCAATCTTTTAATAAAAGATGGGGATCGGCTTCATACCATTGATCCTTATCTAGACTATAACCAAAGGTAGCCTGAGGCAATAGGCCATTTAGAAATGCCATTATTTCGGATAACTCTTTTTCTTTAACCTTTATGGAAAATTCTTTTTTATTCACAGTTTTAAAATAAAGAAGAATTTCATCAGAAACGGAAATACCAAAAGGTAGTCTTTGAGTTTTTACAGAATATACCCAAACGATGGATTTAGGTTTTTGCTCTAGAGCCAACTTGCAAGAATAATTTTTATTCCTTAGCCTTTTTAAAGTATTTATTGTTAGGCTAATAAAAAAGATTAGTGCTAAAATGGCTAAAAAGCTAAATATCCTTTCAGAATTAAATTGCAAAAGAAGAAATATACTAATCAGGCTTCCAGAAATAGCTAGAAACAGTCTGCTTTGAGCTTCTTTACGCATTGCACCATAAAGGGAATCCTTGCCCTTGTAACTAATTTGCATACAATTTAAACAATTTGTTGCATATTAAACAAATAAGTTATATATTTGAGATGTATTAGCAAAATATCATCAAATGATTTACACTATTTCAAGTCAACAGCTTCAAATTTTAGTTAGTAAAAAGGGTACAAAAGTCGTTACTGCTTATGACTTGCATAACATCCTTCAACTTCCTAGGTATAAATTTAATAGTAATATAGATAAATGGCTTACGGACATTTATCAATTTTCAGATAATCTCAGACAGCCGCTTGCTTTTAAGGATTTTTCCGAACGTAAACTACAATATAGCAAAGGCAAAGATTACTATATCAGTTTAGAATTGGCGAAAATGATCACGCTTAATTCTGAATCAAAAGTAAAACTTGAGGTGGCCAAAGTTTTATTGACCATGATGGACAAGAAGAATAAAAATCATTTCAATAAAAGTAGGGCAAAAAAACAGCTGAAAGCCAGCTTCTCTAAAAATAAATCAATAGATCAAAAAACAACTTCAGTACAACTCGGTTTATGGTAATTTTTTCTATTTTTGTTACTGTTCCACTCAAGAATAAATTTTATTAACAAGGAAGATGTCCCGATTCATTAATCATGCTAGACATGTATTTGAATAGATGGAAGTTGGTCTTATTAGCAGAAAAAAATGGCAGAAGTAACTTATACGGAAGATAATATACGCTCACTCGATTGGAAAGAACATATCCGATTGAGGCCTGGTATGTACATTGGTAAACTTGGTGATGGTTCCGCACCAGATGATGGTATATATATATTAGTAAAAGAGGTAATCGATAATTGTATCGATGAGTTTGTAATGGGATACGGTAAAATCATAGAAATCAAAGTAAAAGATGGGGAGGTAAGTATTAGAGATTATGGTAGAGGTATTCCTCTTGGAAAGGTTGTCGAATGTGTATCGAAAATAAATACTGGTGGTAAATATGATTCTAAGGCTTTTAAGAAGTCTGTAGGATTGAATGGAGTTGGAACTAAAGCTGTAAATGCACTTTCAGATAACTTTCTTGTGGAAGCCATTAGAGAGAAAAAAATAAAAAGGGCAGAGTTTGAGGTAGGTGAGTTAATAAAGGATGGTAAGATTAGCAAGACTGCTGAATCAAATGGTACTCGAGTTGTTTTTAGACCAGATGCATCCATTTTCAAAAACTACAAATATCGTGTAGAACATCTAGAACAACAGCTTTGGAATTATGCCTATCTAAATGCTGGTCTTAAGCTTAAGCTCAATGGAAATACCATTGTCTCAAAAAATGGACTCTTAGATCTACTGACCAACAGGACCAATGTCGATAACATCAATTATCCCATCGTCCATATAAGAGGGAATGATATAGAAATTGCTTTTACACATAGACAGCAATACGGGGAACAATATTATTCATTTGTTAATGGTCAAAATACAACCCAGGGTGGTACGCATCTAACTGCATACAAAGAATCTCTTGGGAATACCATCCAGAATTTCTTTGAAACCACTAAAAAGAAAAAGTATGATACTAAGGATATTCGCTCTTCCATTGCAGCAGCTATAAGTGTCAAAGTAGAAGAACCAGTATTTGAATCCCAAACCAAAACAAAATTGGGTTCTACACACATCGCCCCAGATGGAGTAACGGTGAGAAAATTTGTTAATGACTTTTTGTCCGTTAAACTAGACAACTACTTACACAAAAATCCAAAAGTTTCTGAAGCTCTTGAGAAAAAAATTCTACAATCTGAAAGAGAAAGAAAAGAAATAGCAGGGATTAAAAAACTTGCCAATCAAAGAGCTAAAAAAGCAAATCTACACAACAAAAAACTAAGAGATTGCAGGATTCATTTTAATGCAACTGGAAAAAAGTTCGCCGATCAAGATAAATTGCAAACAACGATTTTTATTACAGAGGGAGATTCAGCATCAGGCTCGATCACCAAAGCAAGAAATGTTCAAACACAAGCGGTCTTTAGTTTGAAAGGAAAACCTTTGAATTGTTATAACATGACTAAAAAAGTTGTGTATAGTAACGAAGAGTTTAATTTGCTTCAACATGCTTTGAATATAGAAGATGGCTTAGAAGGTTTAAGGTACAATCGTGTTGTTATTGCAACAGATGCAGATGTTGATGGTATGCATATTAGACTTTTATTACTTACTTTTTTCTTGCAATTTTTTCCAGAGCTTGTAGAAGCAAATCATTTATATATCTTTGAAACACCATTGTTCAGAGTGAGAGATAAAAAGGATACTTATTACTGTTACTCTGATAAAGAAAAGTCTGATGCAATAAATAAACTTAGAGGAAAAGCTGAAATAACTAGGTTTAAAGGATTGGGAGAAATATCTCCAAAAGAGTTTGTCGATTTTATAAATGAAGACATAAGACTTGAACCAGTTTTGCTTTCAGATGATATGGATGTGAAAAAGTTGTTAGAATACTACATGGGTAAAAATAGCCCAGAAAGACAAAAGTTTATTATTGAAAACTTACGTAAAGAGCTTGATAAAATCGAGCTTGAGGATGAAAAATTTGAAGCAGAAACAACAGAAATGGAGGCTGCTTTAGTAAAATAATTCTTGTATTTTTTTTGCCCGAAGAGGTAAAGCATTTTTATGTCTTTGCCTCTTTTTTATTTTATCTGCCATTATGTACAAAAAGATCATAATATACTAGACAAAATTGCAGTTAGATTAGCCAAAACAGGCTTGGTATGGTAATGGTCCTCCTTAAGTTCAAGATTAAATAATGATATTTTATGACATCTTGGCTTTTTTTTCAATATTGAACTGTTTGACCTTGTATTTTTAAATTTCGAAAAGGCTGAAGCGATAATTATATGTTTAAAAACTTCTTTTTTCCAAAGAATATCGAGAATGAGGGTGAATTTATGCCTCTCCTTTCAATTGACGAGGATGACTCAACTCAAGAAATTGATTCGTATCCCGAGATACTGCCAATTCTTGCACTAAAAAACACCGTTTTATATCCTAGTATTATAATTCCTATCACAGTTGGTAGAGACAAATCTATCAAAGCTATAAACGAAGCCTATGATAAAGATCGATTGATAGCGGTACTCTCTCAAAAAGATTCAAAAGTAGAATCACCAAAAGTGGGAGATTTATATACAAAAGGAACAATAGCAAGAATTGTCAAACTCTTGAGAATGCCTGATGGGACCACTACCGCAATCTTGCAAGGGAGGGCTAGGTTTGAACTAACAGAAATGTTGGAAGAAAGTCCTTTTATGAAAGGAAAAGTTCAAGTGCTTCCTACCCATGATGTCAAAGATGAAATGAGGTTTCAAGCCTTGGTTGAATCTGTGAAAGATCTTGCAAAGCAAATAATTGAGCTATCCCCAAATATTCCTTCAGAGGCAGTTGCCATGCTAAAGAATATAAATAGCAAAAATTTCTTACTAAACTTTATTGCCTCAAACTTAAGTTCAAAAACAGAAATCAAACAAAAGATATTAGAGATTGATGATCAAAATCATAAAGCGGAGTATATACTTCAGCAAATGGATAATGAATTGCAACTCTTAGAATTGAAGGATCAAATAGAATCTAAAGTTCGTACTGATATTGAAAAGCAACAAAGAGACTTCTTTCTTAATCAACAGCTAAAAACAATTCAAGAAGAGCTGGGACAAAATCCACAGCTTGAAGCTATTAAAGAATTGAAAGCCAAAGAAGCCAAAAAGAATTTTCCTGAGCATGTCAAAAAAGTTTTTGATAAGGAAATTGAAAAAGTAAAACGAATTAATCCTCAAGTTGCCGAATATAGCTTGTTGTTAAACTACTTAGAATTACTTTTAGAATTGCCTTGGAATGAATACACAAAAGACAATTTCAACTTAGAAGGAGTAAAAAAGGTACTTGATAAAGATCACTTTGGATTAGAAAAAGTGAAAGAAAGAATTCTTGAACACCTCGCTGTCTTAAAACTGAAAGGTGATATGAAAGCACCTATCTTATGCTTGGTAGGTCCTCCTGGAGTAGGTAAAACTTCTTTAGGGAAATCAATTGCTAAAGCCCTAAAAAGAAATTTTATAAGAATGTCTCTGGGTGGACTACATGATGAATCTGAAATCAGAGGGCATAGAAAAACCTACATTGGGGCAATGCCAGGACGAATCATCAAGTCCATTAAAAAAGCAGAATCTTCGAATCCTGTTTTTATTTTAGACGAAATAGATAAGGTAGGTAAAGACAATAGAGGAGATCCATCTTCTGCTTTATTAGAAGTTTTAGATCCAGAGCAGAATACAACTTTTTACGATAATTATTTAGAATTAGAATATGACTTGTCAAAAGTTTTGTTTGTAGCAACAGCAAATAATTTGGCTTCTATTCAACCTGCTCTCTTGGACAGAATGGAAATTATTCATATTAGTGGATACTCCTTAGAAGAAAAAAGAGAAATAGCCAAAAAACATTTAATCCCAAAACAAAGACTGGAACATGGACTTTTAGCAAAACATATAAAGCTTAAAGATCCTGTGATAGACCAATTGACAAAGGAATATACAAGGGAGTCAGGTGTACGTTCTTTAGACAGAGTGATAGCAGCTGTAATGCGAAATGTCGCAAAAAAAGTGGCCATGGAACAAGACTATGATACCACTATAAAAGTATCTGATCTTAAAGCCATACTTGGACCTAGAAAATATAGTAATGAACTTTATGTAGAAGAGCATTCTCCAGGTGTAGCAGTTGGATTGGCTTGGACAAAAGTAGGTGGAGAAATTTTGTTTATTGAATCTCTTTTGAGTGAAGGCAAAGGTAAATTAACATTGACTGGAAACTTGGGCGATGTCATGAAGGAGTCTGCAACTACAGCCTTGAGTTATTTAAAGTCAAATGCTAAAGTGTTAGGAATAGATGCCAAAAACTTTCAAGAAAAGGACATTCATATTCATGTGCCTGAAGGAGCCATCCCTAAAGATGGTCCATCAGCTGGCATAACCATGCTGACAGCCTTGGCATCAGTAATGAATAACAGACCAGTCAAGCCATTTCTGGCAATGACTGGAGAAATAACTTTGAGGGGAAAAGTTCTCCCTGTGGGTGGGATTAAGGAAAAAGTTTTAGCTGCAAAGAGGGCTGGAATAAAAGAAATCATACTTTGTAAAGAAAATGAAAAACATGTAGATGAAATCTCAAAAGATTTTATCAAAGATGTCAGTTTCCATTTTGTTGATAATATGAAGCAAGTTCTTGATATTGCAGTCGGCTTTTAGTTAGTTTTTTGTTAAACAAATTCATTTTTTGCAATTCAAACAACTAATAAGCATTATATTATCTCTTTAATGCTATATGCGGTCTTTATGAAATGTAATAAATTTTACATATTTATTTGCCTTAGTGTCCTATCAACTTCTTTGATTTGGGCTCAAGAAGAACCAGTAGACAGTGTTTTGGTTCAGTTTTCTGGTTTGGTACTTGATGGATCTGATGAAAATCTTTTTCCCATACCTTTTGCCAATATTCTAATTAGTTCTGATAGTAGGGGGACTTATTCAGAATGGAATGGATTTTTCTCCATTGTTGCTAAGAAAGGCGACAAAGTGACCTTTTCAGCAATTGGGTATAAATCTGTAGATTATGTCATCCCAGATTCTCTGATTGATAATAGATATTCCGTTGTTCAGTTAATGACCCAAGACACCATAAATCTTCCTGAAACAGTTGTATTTCCATGGCCAAGTAGAGATCACTTTAAATTAGAATTTCTGGCAATGGATGTAAGCAATGAACTTCAAGCCAAAGCAGT
>CALIIW010000038.1 GCA_938018185.1 uncultured Saprospiraceae bacterium | reverse complement strand
GACAAAATTTTAAGTGTTACTTGTGATTCCCGCAGCTCTTTTAATACAATGCTTAACTTATGCTTGAAATCAGCTTTTGACTCAGAACCTTGAGCTTCGGCATAATTAAGAGCTGGAGAAATTCCTGAACGAATAAGTTGTTGAGAAAGATACTTGGATGTATAATCAGATGATGACATTTGGTCGGTAATTTTCAATACATCAATAGAGAAATTAGTCAACCTTTCTTGAAGATCGTATTTTTTCATGCTTTATAAATTTATTGGTAACAATATAGAAAAAAAAGATGAAACGGTAATTGGTAAACAGAAAAGTGTAAAGTAAATTTATAAGAAAAATACTTTACCCTTTTATGATTTCTGTTCACCAATTACTCTTTATTAAAACTTTACCCTTTTATGATTTTCGTTCACTCTTTAGATATACATCCGGGCATGCCCGGATGCTACGGATAAACATCTCGAAACTTCACCCACCTATTTATTACAAACTAAAATCTATCGGCAATATCATCTGCACATTAACAGCAATGCCATCTTTTTTACCTGGAATCCACTTTGGCATTTCTTTGACCAAGCGCAATGCTTCAATGCCACAGCCGGCTCCCATGTCCCTCATGATTTGCGGATTGACAATTTCTCCTAGTTCATTAATTACAAAAGAAATCTGACATTCTCCTTCGATCTTATGTTTTCTTGCCATTTCGGGATACTGCATGTTTTGCTTTAGGTATTCAATAATTTTCAAGTTTGAACAGTCCTGATCATTATTTTCATCGCCTGTTAATTCGCAACCAGGAAATTTTGGCATTTCAGCTACTATAAAAAATATACCATCATTTGGATTGGTCAATTGAAACTTAACTGGTAGATGATACTGTACCGCTACCTTTTCTCCTAACTGTGAACCCGGTATCCAATTTGGCATCATATTAACAACTCGCAATGCTTCCGTTCCACAACTTGCACCTATGTCTCTTACTAACTCAGGATTTATTATCTCACCTTTCTCGTTTACAACAAATTTTATCACAACAGTACCTTCAACGCCATTGTTTTTTGCTATTTCCGGATACGCAATGTTTCCATAAACAAATTTTAGCATCTTATTTAAGGCACAATCTTTTCGAGTTTGCTCATCCGTTTCTTCTTCACAACCTGGAAATCTTGGCATATTTTCAACTACTTTAAAAACATCCGTCTTTGCTTTTGTCGGAGGCGGTGGTGGGGGCGGTGGCATTGATTTCTCTTGTGCAAAGGAAGTCATTGAACCAAGTAATAATAGAATTACGATATACATTCTCATAATTAAGAGATTAGTTAGTTTGAGTAATTGTTCTTTTAAACAATATACTAAATTAAAAAGTCATCACCCATATTTGGGCAATGACTTGACTGTTAATATTTTATTAATCCTTGGTAGCGTTATTTCAATTTTTCATTATTCGCATGTCGTTCTTTATCCCTCTTGGTTTTCTTTTCCAAAGACTTCAAAAGTTCTTGATTAAGATCCACTCCCGTTTGATTTGCAAGACAAAGAAGTACAAAAAGTACATCAGCCATTTCACCACCAAGGTCTTCTTTTGCAGTGGCCTCTTTCTCTTTCGACTTAAACGATTGTTCTCCATAGATCCGAGCCATTAGCCTCGCCAACTCTCCGACCTCTTCCATCAGTACAGCTGTATTAGTCAATTCATTGTAGTATCTAATCCCTATGGAATTGATCCATTTGTCTACAACTTCTTGCGCATCATTAATACTAAGGTTTTCCATTCCACTATTTTTATTTCAAATAAAATCTAATAACAAACAACGCCCAACCAACAACTAATTGAGAGGCTTCAATTCCATCTTCAGCCACTTATTCAACTTGGCATAAACTTTATTCTGATCTTCTTTTGAGAAAGAAGCAATACGAGTAGTATGTGGACCATCTTTCAAATCTAAGCGCAAGGCATCTACTGTTTTTGATGGATGATAACCAGCAGCGGTCCATGTATCTATCTCCCCATAAATATAAATGATCTTATCTCCATTTACATTCAACCAATCAATCACCGGCTTGCAATATTGTGTAAAACTTAAGTCTGTATTTTGAGGTGCAAAAAATAAATTGCTAGGCTCTTTTTCAGATTCTAATAAATCGATTACATGATCTTTTATAAATCCGTAGTAGCCAAGTTCGGTTACAAACTGATAATAGGAAGGTCTAAAATAATCGCAGGTAGCATCAGAATAAAAATCAAATCCAACGACTTTGTTTAGGTGCTCAAAATATTCTTTATCTGTAGCATCCAAGGCTGGTACTGTCGCACAATCTGCTCCCCACTGCCAGAAAGAAAAGGTATACTCTAAAACTGCATACTCAAAAGTTCTACCATAACCGACAAAGTCAAAAGCTTTCTTTTCGGCGACAGCCCAATCGGCTACCATTTTGACTAAATTGTCTCTTCGCTTTAAAGCTTCCTTTTGGAAAGCATCTAACTTAGACCTGCATTCATCAGAGCCAATTGACAAGATGTGTTCATCCAACCTTTTATCCTCCTGCGCTAAGGCTAGTGGTGCCACATAAGCAATAGATGCTTTTACATCTTTAGGGTATCTATATTTATAAGTCAAGGTCGTAGTACCTCCTTTTGAAATACCAGTTGCAGCCCATTTCTTTTTGTAAATTTTTCCAAATAATTTTCTCAATCGATGCAAGTCATCCATGGCATGATCGTTTTTAAGATATTTCCAATCATGGTTGATAGGTTTTGATTTTCCATAATACCTATATTCAACTGTCAGTTGATTTGAGTTCATCGCCGTTGCCAATTCGTAAGTGGAAGAACCCGCACCGTAACCTTCTGTAACCATCAACATGGGTCTTTTTTTGTCAATGTGATGCAGAAAAACCCTTTGCTCAAAATAGCCTGCAGCAGGATTTTTATGATCTAATGGTTGTTTGATCATGATCTCATAAGATTCTTTAAAGTGATCTTTGGCTTTCAATTTTTTGATTGTTGCTGAAGGAACCTTTTTTTGAATCAACTTTTCTAAGATTGTCTGCGCCGGCAAAGCAATACCAATGCTTAGCAAACAACAAATCAAACTTATTTTTTTCATTATTCTGGACATCTAACTTGTTTTTAATGTAAAGCTAAGTTAACTTGAAATTGATAATTAATCTGATGATAGCGTTTAAAATTACATTTGCTCCTAATATTTTCTTTTAATCTTTATAGTACTCATGAATTTAAAAGTCATCTTCCTAACAACTATACTTGGTTTGCTCTGTTTTCTTTTAATCAATATAAGTCCAACTAAGAAATTGTCAATGATAGAAAATAAAAATATAACTGAGGTTCGACCTAAAAATGTACTTGGATCAGAGCTACAATCTTGTTGTACAGAACCTATGACTGGTTTTTATAGGGACGGATTCTGTTCTACTGGAAAAGAAGACTATGGGACCCATGTGATTTGTGCCGTAGTTACAGAAGAATTTTTATCTTATTCTAAATCCATGGGCAATGACTTGACACGTGCCCTGCCAGAACCATCAACTTTTAAAGGTTTAAAACCAGGAGATAAATGGTGCCTATGTGCTTCTAGGTGGGTAGAAGCCATGAAAGAGGGTCATGCACCTAAAATTTTGCTGGAAAGTACTCATGTTAAAACATTGGATTATGTGGACTTAGAAACGCTGAAAAAATTTGCACATTAAATTTGTTCCATATGGCCGGCTGTTTATTATATCAATACACAAAAGTCTTTTTCGACTACTACGATTCCAAAACAATTTCTTTTTTCCTGTCCTCCATTTGAACAATCTGCTCTTCCAATTTTTTCACTTCTATTTCTAAAGAGTCCATGGTACGTTTTACGTAGTCTGCTACTGAGACAACATTTGCCAAAGCATTATTAATTTTCTTTTGCACAATCCAATCGGAAATCAAGTTATTGAAAAACACATTTGCAAAATTAGACAGATCATCCATGTTGAGATTCACCTCATAGTTTTGACGTCCATAAACATCCGTAAGTTCTTTTTTAAACGCATTAAGCAGATGTTGCGTTTGCGGCAACAGTCTTCTTGCAGATTCAATGGCGGAGTGCTTCATCATTTTTGACACGCCTCCTTTACTGCTAGCCATGTCCCATCTGCCCCAATCTTTTGCTTTTTTAAGATGATTGCTCAATTCCACAAGATGCTGCATGGTTGACCTTCCCATTTCAAATGCTTCTAGCGTTTCTTTTCGGTAATGAAATTTTGTTCTTAATTCTTTTTCAAGATCCAGAATCACTTTTCCTTCTGGAGTTTTATTAGCTATTAACTCCGCTTTTCGCTTTTCCATCAACTGCTCCAACTCCGCTTTTACCACATCCAATGATTCTACTTTTCCAACAAGCACTTCTTTTTCAAAATAAAGGATGTCTAAGGTTTTTTTGTATTGTTCAAACTTCATGAAGGCTGCTAAGTATTCTTGCCTTTCGAGCTCCAACTGCTTTTCTTTATCTCCTAAAATTGATGTAAAGACAGATTTGAGGCTTAGTTTTTCCAATTTTTCAACGTCTTCATATTCTTTCCTCCAGGTCTTATTCAATTTTTCCAGTTTGGCTTCCTTATCTGCCAATTCTGAATTCACAAAATTAAGTCGTTTTTCTGCGAGTTGTATGCTTTGAAATTTTTCTATGCTTGCTTTTAAGTCGGACATCTTTTGTTATTAGTTTCTTGTAGCTTAAAGATAGGGTAGAAAGCGATAAAAGGCGAAAGGAGAAGCAGAAAAGTAAAAGTCAGTTTACTAAGTGTTAGGTTTACTAAGCTTAAGGTTTAGTGTTAAATTAATCCTCTTTTAGTCAAAAATTGCAGCATTTAAACTATTTTCCGTCTAAAGAAACTTCAAAACTTCCTGTATTAATTTCACTCTTTAGTCTATAAGCTCTATTTTGGGATTCTTTTGAAAATCTATGATAAAAAGTTCAAACTTAACATACGCCTACGAGGGGCAGAAAAAAATTACCTTTCCTGATATAGATATAGCGCAGGGTGCCCATTTTCTTATTCTAGGAAACTCCGGTTGTGGTAAAACAACCTTGCTCCATCTCTTGTCAGGACTACTAACCATTAAGCAAGGGGATCTAACCGTTGCAGGCACTTCTTTTGGTAGCCTAGCTGCTGGTAAAAAAGATGATTTCAGAGGGCGAAATATTGGAATTGTTTTTCAAACGCCTCATTTTATAGATGCCATTTCTGTAGAAGAAAATCTTTTGCTTGCTCAGAAAATGGCAGGACTTAAAACGGATAGATCTAAGGTGAATAACATCTTAAAAAGTCTTAACCTTGGACATAAAAACAAATCAAAGCCTTCGAAACTTAGTCAGGGAGAACGACAAAGAGTATCGATAGCCCGGGCGGTGGTCAACAATCCAAAAGTAATTTTTGCAGATGAACCAACTTCGGCTTTAGATGATCATAACTGTCAAGAAGTTTTGAAACTTTTGGAACATCAAGCTAATAGTACCAACGCGACCCTTGTGATTGTAACACATGATGGGAGACTGAAAGAACATTTTACTAATAAAATAATTCTAGAAAGCTTATGAATATATTCAAACTAGCATGGAAGAACTTAATCAGCAAGCCATTGGCTATGTTATTGAGTTTGATGTTGTTTGGCTTAGGCGTTGGCTTGGTAGTCTTTTTACTTTTACTCAATAAGCAAGTAGAAAATAATTTTGAAAATAACTTGGCAAAAATCGATTGCGTTATTGGTGCTAAAGGAAGCCCAATGCAAATGATACTTTGCAACATGTACCACATTGATTCACCTACTGGAAACATTCCAGTTAAATCTATTAAGCCCTTTTTAAATCCGAAACACCCTGTTGTCAAGAAAGCAATTCCACTCTCATTGGGAGATAATTACAAGTCATTTAGAATCGTTGGCACAGTGCCTGAATTTATAGATTTGTATAAGGGTAAAATCGCCACCGGCAAAGTTTTTGAATCTGATTACGATGTTACCATTGGTAGCTTTGTTGCCAAAAAAGAAGGATTGAAAATTGGGGATAAATTTTTTAGTTCTCACGGTCTGGTAGATGATGGAATGAATGTGCATGACCATGGACAAAAATTCAAAGTAGTTGGTATTATAGAATCTTCAGCAACCGTGCTAGATCAATTGATTCTTTGTAATACACCCACCATTTGGGCAGTACATGACCATGATCATGGAGATCATGAACATGGAGATGATGACCATGAGGGGCACGATCATGAGGGGCACGATCATGAGGGACACGATCATGAGGGACACGACCATGGAAATAAAATTGCCTTACAAGATTCTGAAGCAGCACCTCCAGGATCTACACAAACTTCCCCAGCTAAACAAAAAGCAAATTTCAATTTGGCGGATGCAGTAGACAAGGACATAACATCTCTTTTATTACAATTCAAAAGTAAAGGAGTTATGGCTTTAAACTTTCCTCGAAGCATAAATGAAAATACAGACCTCATGGCTGCGCAACCAGCTTGGCAGATCAACAGGGTCAGAGATATGATGGGCACTGGATCTGATGTATTAAAACTCTTAGCTGCGGCTATAATATTGGTTTCTGCCATTAGTCTTTTTATCTCGCTATTCTCTTCCTTAAGAGGAAGAAAATATGAGTTGGCATTGATCAGAGTAATGGGTGGATCTAGAAACACCTTATTTTCTTTGATCATTATAGAAGGTTTATTCCTAGCCTTACTTGGTTACCTAATTGGTGTCTTCTTTGGACATTTTGCGATGTATATGTTGGGAGAACGATTAGAGGCTTCCTACCGATATAGTTTCACCCCTTGGATGTGGTTGAAGGAAGAATGGTTTGTCTTAGGAGTGGTCTTGCTCATAGGATTAGTGGCTTCTATATTACCTGCATTTAAAGCTTCGAGTACGGATATTTCGGAGACGCTGTCAAATTAGAATTAGGTCTTATTCATCAAGGATTGTCGGATAATACTTAAACCATTGAAAATCAACTTTTGATGGCTACAATAATGTCACGCCTCTGGCGTTTTTGGGCTTACTTCTGAATACCGCTAATCAGTAAGACAATCCAATTTGCTCTTCTGCAAAATTCCACAAGGCAGTTTGTACCTCATTCAAATCTTTTGACTGGCATTCTGAGGCGATCACATGAGCCCCCACATTTTTGAATTCTTTGAGCACATTATTTTCACCAGGTAGCATTTCGAAATAATTACGAATCGCTTCTGTGGAAATAACATGATCTGAGGCTTCTTCACTTTTATAATAAAACCCCATGAAAGTCGGATGTGTCAATTTTTTAAAGTAGTCCGGTTTTATAGCTTGATCGATCAAACCTTGCATGGCGAAAATACCTTCCAGCCTATAACGCATCGTCCAGTATTTATGACAAGGCTCTGGTAAGCCAAGATTTCGATAATTTGACCCTTGTATTTTTCTTGCTATTTGTTTTCCCCAAGGTCCTGTTAATAATTTAGCCTTAGAATCATAAACTGCAAAATTTGGAGATAACATGATCTGGGCATCTACCAGCTTTGGATTTTCAGCAGCAAGCGGTACTGCTAAGGTTGAACCAGTTGAACAAGACATCAGGATAACTTTTTTGCCGATAATATTTCCAATCGCTATAGCCTCTCTTGCGGAATCGATCCAATCCGAAGGTTGCGCATCTACAAAGCTTTCCACATTATCCAAGCCATGACCATCTATCCTATGTAGGTACATATTGCAATTGAATCTATTGGCAAAATCTAGGTGAATGGGTTTACTCTCCATTGGAGACGCAGAAAATCCATGAAGATAAACGACAGCATATTCGCTAACTTGATTTTTTTCGTTGGCCCAAATAATTCTAGATTCATTATCTGGTTTTAAGTATTTGACTTTAGATTCTTTTTCTTTAAGGTAAGTTTCGAGCTGTTCAATAACAAGATCCAATTTTTCTATGGACAAATTAATCTTGTCATATTGCACACGAGGTCCTAGAAGATACACTAGAGTCATCACAATGATAAGAGTAAGTATGAATAAAAATAGTTTCTTCAAAGTGAGTATTTTCTCAAAGCTAAAAGCAATTTGTTCAAAAGTAAACTTTGTAAGTCAAAACTTGTATAATTGATTGTATCTTAGTTGATAATAAAATAAACGGAAGTGTCAGTAGTCATATATGCCATACCAATTTTTTTCACATTAATGGCTATAGAACTCATTTATGAGTCTATAAGCAAGCGCAAAACTTATCGACTAAATGATGCGATCACGAATATTAGTACGGGTACCTTACAACAAGTCTCGGGTGCTTTCTTCTCAGTGATTAAAGTTGGAATTTATGTTTTCATATACAATCAATTTGCCTTTTATCATTTGCCGAATAACTGGATGACTTTTGCACTCTTGTTTGTGCTATATGATTTGGCCTATTATTGGGAGCATCGCATGGCACATACCATTAGTTTGTTTTGGGGAGGACATGTCGTACACCATCAGTCTGAAGATTTTAATCTTTCAGTGGCTTTGCGCCAGACGTCTACAGGTTTTATTTGGGGTTTTCCTTTCTTTCTCCCTCTTGCATTGATGGGATTTGATCCAAAAGTTTTTGTATTGGTTGCCGGGCTAAATCTACTTTACCAGTTTTGGATTCATACAGAACATATAAACAAAATGTACGCTTGGTTTGAAGCTATTTTTAATACGCCTTCACATCATCGGGTACACCATGGAAGAGACCCAAAATACCTTGACAAAAATTTTGCTGGAGTTTTTATAGTTTGGGATAGGTTATTTGGGACTTTTATCCAAGAAGCAGAACGGCCTACTTACGGCATTACGGTTCCCCTGAAAAGCTGGAATCCTCTCTATGCAAATTTTGCACATTACTTTGATCTTGGAAAACTTCTTTCAAAGAGTCGCTCTATTTCAGATGGGATGAAAATACTTTTTAAACCACCTGGTTGGAAACCGGATTATCTAGGTGGCTACGAGTTGCCTAGTCTACCAGAAAAGGATTATAAAAAATACGATCGCCAAATTGCAAACAAGATGAATGGCTACGTTATATTTCAATTTCTGATTCTTCTCGCTATTGTGCCTGCTTTCTTTTTTATTGAAAAACACATGAGCATGGGCATGAAGTTATCTTACGCTTTTTGGATTATGTGGACCACTATTTCTTTTGGTTTAATTTTTGAAACGCCGACAAAATATTTCAAATTTTTTGAAGTACTGCGTTTAATCTTACTCCCATTAATTGCCTTCTACCTAGGAGTTTTGAATCTAATACCAATTGCGGTATGCTATGTTCTATTTATTTTAGCTATGATTAGTGTGGTAATTTTTATGTACTTGGAAAGAAGAAACATTCAAATTGAAACACCAATTTAGCCTTAACAGGCAACTATAACATCCCCAAGTTTAATTGTTCCTCCCTGAATTACTTTTGCACAAATTCCACCATGTCCGCGCATTGCATTCAAACCGCCCGCTCCGAGGTTTTCTTCCATTCTTGAACAGGGATGACATGGATCTGTAAATTCAAGAATCACTTCGTCGCCTAATTTGAATTGTTTTTGTTTGAGTGCTAAAAGATTGAGATTGGAAACAACAATATTTCGCCGAGTTAAGAAAGATATTTCTTCCTTTGTTTTATTCATGGCTTTAGAAACAAAAGCAAGATGCTCCTTTTGAATCAAAGTAATTTGTCTTTTCTTCCTAATAGACTTAAAATGATCCCCAATGAGACCAACTTTGACATCAATCTCTGCTTCGTTAACAGGAACTAGATCTTTTTTTTTGGCAGGACGTAATCCAATCCATTCGATAACACCTTTTTGGGGTAAGGTATTTAAAGTCTTTTTTAGATTGGACAAATTCTATTGCGGTTTAAAATTTAAAGAGATCGAGTTAACACAATGTCTCATGTTTTTTTCTGTCAATCTTTCTCCCTCAAAGACGTGACCTAAATGTCCTTTGCAATTATTACAAACAATTTCTACTCGTCGACCATCTGCATCAGGCACTCTTTCTACAGCTCCCTCAATTTCATCATCAAAAGAGGGCCAGCCACAATGAGAATTGAATTTTGTTTCTGAAGTATATAAAGGCGTATCGCATTGTTTACATAAGTAAAGACCAGGTGCATCATGGTCATTATATTCTCCAGTAAAAGCCCTTTCCGTTCCTTTTTGGAGAATTACATATGCTTCTTCTGCAGTCAACTCATTTTTTTTCATGTCTTATACTTTCATTATATCATCCTCTTTAGATTTGATAATGTTGTCAATATTTTCACCAAATCCTTTAACCATTCCTTGGACAGAATCTTCCATTGTTTTACCCATATCTTCAGGATAGCCATCTTTAACGGCTTTCTTTATAAAATCCATTATTTTTTGTCTGGTTTGACGCAGACTAACCTTCGCATCTTCACCAGCAGATTTAGATTGTTTTACCAGTTGAATTCTTCGCTCTTCTGTCATTGGAGGCATGGTAATTCTAACAAATTCGCCATCATTCATTGGAGTCAAACCAAGATTTGCTTTAAAAATTGCCTGTTCAATATCTCCTAATAATTTTTTCTCCCAAGGCTGAATAGCTATTGTTTTAGAGTCAGGAGCACTGATGTTAGCAACTTGAGAAATAGCAGTTGGCGTACCATAATAATCAACCATTAGCCCTTCCAGTATGGCTGGAGAGGCTTTTCCTGCTCGGATCTTGCTTAGTTCTTTTTGCAAGTGAGCAATTGTGGCATTCATTGATTCTTTGCCACTATCTATAAAGTCATCTACTTCTTGAGACATGTCAGTATGTTTTGTTCTAATATTAAATTTAAGATAAAATAATGAATCTTAATTATAAAACACAATTATCTGACAAATGGTTGAAGAAATTTGAATTAGAAGTTATAAATAACCTCGTCTTTGTTTATTTCGATTTCGTTTAATTCTTCTAGGTGTTCAATGATTAATTCTATATAATCTGCAACGCCTTTCCCGCTATTATTTGTTAAAATATAATTTTTTAACAAAGAAAGTTCGGAAGGCCTATTGCCAGAATCAATTAATCTTTTGATTGTATTTTTGGCTGTTTTTGAGATCATTTTATGATCAACTTCAGAATTACCGTGTTCGATTTGAGAATCGAAAATATCTTTCTTGTTTTGGATATCATTTTGAAAATGAGACATATTGATGGTATCCTTTCCTTCTTTTTTCTTTTTGGTTTTAACCCGCATACAAGACCTACCTTCAAAATTGATAAAGTCGACCAAATTGTCATACTCTTCTTTGTTAGAAAGTATGGCAAATTCAATTTCACTATCTTCTTTTTCATGCATTTGCCCCATTAGAAAAGCCATGGAGTGTCCAACAGCAAAACTAGATTTGCTGCTAACTGCAATCCAGCGAGCATTTTTCCCTAAATTTTGAATTTGCTTAACCAGTTTAAAAGGAACTGATTCTATTTCATCCTTTATAAGCACGAATATTTTGTCGCAAACCTTTTCAAGTTTCCTAAATTTTATTTGTTTTAAATCTTCGTACTCGATAAAGAAGTACCTTTGAATATGGCTATTCATGCTCGTGTGGTCTGGTTAAAAAGTAAGATTAAAAATTTACGGTTTGTGGAATGAGGTGCGATATGCGCGGGGTACAAAATTAAATTAATTTCTAATATATCATTGGTTATTTCTAAAAAATAAATAAATTATTTATAAAAAATCTAATACTCGCCTTTGGCAAAAAAAAAAGTCGCTAGCAACTGCTAGCGACTTTCTATTTTATGTTGATTTAATAATTACTTAGAAGCTGCATAACGCATTAAGAAAAACAAGAAATAAACAAGTGCACTTAAGGCTGCTGCTACATAAGTCATTGCTGCCCAATGTAAAGCATCTTTTGCACCATCATATTCTGCATCTGGTCCTGTAATTCCAGATTCATCTAAATAGACCAAAGCTCTTTTACTTGCATCAAACTCGACAGGTAAAGTAATAAAACTAAATAAGGCGGTTACACCAAAGGCAATTACTACTGCAAACAACAACCATGATCCTGCTGCACCCATCATACCGACGGCACCCAAAGCAAACATCATTAAATATTGTTGCGCTTTCGAAGCAACTTGAACAATTGGTACAATAGCTGATCTCATCTGCAACCAAGCATACTGCGTGTCATGTTGAACAGCATGTCCACATTCATGTGCTGCGACTGCTGCTGCTGCAACTGTTTTTGCATTATATACTGGTTCGCTTAATGCGATTGTTTTTGTTTTAGGATTATAATGATCCGTAAGAGAACCACTATGAGGGACGACTTTAACGTCATGTATGCCATAATGAGCCAACATATTTTCAGCTACTTCCTTTCCTGTCATTCCATTACTTAAAGGAACTTGTGAATAAGTTTGGAATTTTGACTGAAGTTTTTTGCTAACAAAAGCGCCTATCATTGATAAGACACCTCCCATTACCATATAAATTATATATGAACCACCCATTTTTTTACTGTTTTTAGGTTTATAAATTACTTTTTAGACTTTTTAGCCTATATATTGTCACTTAAGGTTTAGTTAATTATTTCAAATTTTGTATAAGGCTGAAGTGCTTTAGGTATAACAATACCTGCCTCTGTTTGGTTGTTTTCCAATAAGCCTGCCACAATTCTCGCCAATGCTAAAGCAGATCCATTCAGTGTATGAGCCAATGATTTTTTATTGTCTTCGTCTTTATACCTTAGCTTCAATCTATTTGATTGGAATGTTTCAAAATTAGAAACTGAGCTAACTTCCAACCATCTTTTTTGTGCTGCTGAATAAATTTCAAAATCATAAGTCAACGCAGAAGTAAAGCCTAAGTCTCCGCCGCATAATCTTAGAATTCTATAAGGTAATTCTAGTTTATCTAATAATAAAGAAATGTGTGCTATCATTTCTTCCATGGCTGCATATGATTTATCAGGATGTTCTATCCTGACAATTTCTATTTTATCAAATTGGTGCACCCTGTTTAATCCCCTCACATGCGCTCCATAAGAGCCGGCTTCTCTTCTAAAACAAGGTGTATAACCTGTAAGTTTAATTGGCAATTTTGATTCTTCCAAAATCACATCTCTATAGATGTTAGTAATAGGAACTTCGGCAGTTGGAATAAGATAAAGGTCATCCTCAGTCACGTGATACATTTGCCCTTCTTTGTCTGGAAGTTGACCAGTACCTCTAGCAGAAGCTTCATTTACCAATAAAGGTGGTATAATTTCTTCATAGCCAGCAGCATCTGCTTCATCCAAGAAAAAATTGATAAGTGCTCTTTGCAATTTAGCTCCTTTCCCTCTATATAAAGGAAAGCCCGCACCAGTAATTTTAGCTCCTAATTGTAAATCAAAGAGATTATATTTTGTTGCTAATTCCCAATGTGGTTTTGCTGATTCAGGAAGAACAGGTAAATCTTTTGGCCAAGCTCTATAAACTTCATTATCCTCTTCTTTTGTTCCTGCAGGCACAGAAAGATGTGGAACATTTGGAATAGCTAACAAATTAGTCTCAAGATCTTTCATGATCTCAGAAAGTTTATCTTCCCCAGATTTAATCTCTTCCTTCAAACTGGAAACATTTCCCTTCATTTCTTGAGCCTCTGCTTGCTTGCCAGACTTAAATAAATCTCCTATGGCTTTAGACAATTTATTGGTTTCAGCTTTTTTGCTGTCCAAGTCAGTCTGTAAACTTTTTCTATTATCATCTAGAGAGATAATTTTATCCACTAAAACTAGCTCAGAATCTTTAAAATTTCTGATTTTTAGCCCTTTTATTAGGGCTTCTTTGTTGTCTCTGATGAAACCTAATTGCAACATTTGAGTATAGATTATAGTGACTTAATACGGTTGTCATTGATTAAAGATGGGTATTTAAGCTTTTTTTTGGCAAAGATAGTATTTGATATCAAAAAAAATCCTATTTTTGCACTATCAGCAATTCTCTTCTGCTATATAACATTTCAAGATTTTCTGACGTTTACCTTTTAAAGTGTTATAATTTCCTTTTAATTCCCACTGAAGATATATATAGGAATAATCAGAAGAGTAGAATTTCATATTTTACAATACAATAATAATATATAGCTTCCCCATATATTCCGCAATAAATTAATAATCATAAACAGATATTTCTAAACTTACCTATCAAATATGTTGGATATACTTCAATTAAATGACATGCTAGTTCCTGAACTTAAGGAGGTTGCTGAAAAGCTAGGCCTTAAAGGGTATAAACGCATGAATAAACAAGAATTGATTTACAAAATTCTTGACGAACAAGCTGTATCTCCAGCAACCGAAACAAGAACTGAAAAGGCCAAACCTGCTAAAGAAGTTAAAAAAAGAGCACCTAAAGTTTCTCGTGCAAAAGAGAAGGCTCCTGTAGTTATAGAAGAAGCAGAGAAGGAGGTAGAGGTAGAAGTAATTGAGGAAAAAACTAAAGAAGTTGCTAAAGAAAAAGTCGTAGAAGAAGAGGATAAGCAAAATTCCGATTATTCGAAAAAGCAATTTAACGATAACAGAAACAGAAATAACAGAAACGGAAGAGACGATAAGAATAGGAACAATAAATTTGATAGAAGAAAAGATTCTCGTCCACCTAGGAATGGAGACAAATCAAATCCTGAGGTTCCTAAATTTGATGTTGAAATAGATGGCATCATCGAAGGTGAAGGAATTTTAGAAATGATGCCGGATGGTTATGGATTTTTAAGATCTTCTGATTACAATTACTTGACTTCTCCAGATGATATTTATGTCTCACCTTCTCAAATCAAATTATTTGGTTTGAAAACTGGTGATACCGTAAAAGGAGCAATCAGACCTCCAAAGGAAGGTGAAAAATATTTCGCACTTTTAAGAGTTTCAAGAATCAATGGACTAGAGCCACAATTCATCAGAAACAGAGTGCCTTTTGAATATTTGACTCCTTTGTTTCCGCAAGAAAAATTTAGCCTAACACATCATCCACAAGGAAAAGATTTTAGTAATAGAATAATAGACTTGTTCACACCTATTGGTAAAGGACAAAGAGGATTAATCGTTGCACAACCTAAAACAGGTAAAACTTGGTTGCTAAAAGACATAGCAAACGCTATTGCAAAAAATCATCCTGAAAGTTATTTGATGGTTTTGCTGATTGATGAAAGACCTGAGGAAGTTACTGACATGAAGCGTAATGTTAGGGCAGAGGTTATTGCTTCTACTTTTGACGAACCAGCTGACAATCATGTAAGAGTGGCAGGTGTTGTTTTGGAAAAAGCAAAAAGATTGGTTGAGTCTGGTCACGATGTTGTTATCTTATTAGATTCAATAACAAGACTAGCAAGAGCATATAACACTGTTGCTCCAGCATCTGGAAAGGTACTTTCTGGTGGTGTAGAAGCAAATGCTTTACACAAGCCTAAAAAATTCTTTGGCGCAGCTAGAAATATTGAAGATGGTGGATCACTGACTATTTTAGCTACTGCTTTAATTGACACTGGTTCTAAAATGGACGGTGTGATCTTTGAAGAATTTAAAGGTACTGGTAACATGGAACTTCAATTGGATAGAAGCTTGGCTAATAAGCGTATGTATCCATCTGTTGACTTAACTAAATCTAGTACAAGAAGAGATGATTTCTTACTTGATAAAGATACACAACAAAGAATGATCATATTAAGAAACCACTTATCTGATATGAAGCCTGTTGAAGCCATGGATTTCTTACTGAAACACATGAGAAACACAACAAGCAACGATGAGTTTTTGGTTTCTATGAATGGGTAATCAGATGTTAGATGTTAGTTGTCAGATGTCTGTTGAAAGAATCTGACAACTAACATCAGACATCTCACAACTATTGAGTGAGGAACGAACGAAATAATCTTTTAGTTGATAAATTGCAATTGTCCACAAAAAGAATTTAAAATGAAATTATATAATCGCGTCAATAGCGAGGAACTTCGCCAGAAGTTGAAAGAGGACAAAACGGAAAGAACAACCTTATCTTTCTACAAGTATTACCAAATTAAAAATCCACAATTATTTAGGGATCATTTATATACAAACTGGTCTAAGGTCGGTGTCTTGGGTAGAATTTATGTTGCCCACGAGGGAGTCAATGGACAGTTATCTGTTCCTTCAAAGAACATGGAGTTATTTCAAAAAGCCTTTGACGATATCCTTTTTTTTAAGGGAGAGCGTTTGAATATTGCTATTGAAGATGATGGGAAATCATTTTTCAAATTGCAGATAAAACTTAAAGAAAAGATAGTTGCCGATGGATTGGACGACAAATCATTTGATGTAACTAATAGAGGCGTACACCTAGATGCTGAATCTTTTAATCAGCTAACCGACCAAGAAAATACAATCCTTATTGATATGCGTAATCACTATGAAACCGAAGTCGGCTATTTTGATGGCGCCATAAGACCTGATGTAGAAACCTTCAGAGAAGCCTTGCCAAAAGTAGAGGAGATGCTCCAATCTGACAAAGAAAAAAACATCGTAATGTATTGCACTGGAGGCATCAGATGTGAAAAAGCCTCTGCTTATTATAAGCATAAAGGTTTTACAAATGTCTATCAACTCGATGGGGGAATAATTGAATATGCTAGACAGGCCAAAAAGAATGGCCTAAAAAATAAATTCATAGGCAAAAACTTCGTCTTTGATGAACGAATGGGGGAGAAGATATCAGATGATGTTATTGCAAGTTGCCATCAATGTGGTGAGCCTTGTGATGATCATGTCAACTGTCTGAATGACGCTTGCCATATCTTATTCATCCAATGCAAATCCTGCGCGGAGAAACATGTTAATTGCTGTTCTTCTAAGTGTACAGATTTTAATAAACTCCCTGAAGAAGAAAGAAACCTTCTTAAAGGCACCATAGAATTTAACGGTACCAAGTTTGGAAAAGGACGGTACAAGGCATTTCACAAAGACATGGATCTTGAAAAATAAAGTATTTAAGGATCACAAAGATTTAAAATAAAGTAACTACTCCGTTTTGAATTTTTGTTTTACTTATCAACTGAAAAAAGTAAGTACCCGCTTGAAATTCAGAGACGTCCACTTCCCCTTCATCTACTAGCTCAACCGATTTTATACATTTGCCTTGAGTATCGTATAAGGAAAATTCAAAAGCTCCGAGAGCATCTGTTTTTACCCTCAGTTTATTTTCAGAGTTAAGTGGATTTGGATATACTAAAACTTGTTTTGGTAAAAATTCTTTCGTAGATGTTAACTCTTCTTCCTCTTGTCTGATAATCTTTTCTCTAGTGATTGATAATTGGCCGAAAGGCAAAGTCAAATCGTTATACAAGGCGAGACCTCTTTGCCCAGCAAAAATTTGATCCGCAGAACTCATATAGGACCAAGTATTATTTTCATCATTAAAAGCGCGATGGTATAGTAAATGTCCATGTTTAAATTGAAGATCATCTTCTAAGATATTTGGTACATGAATAAGTAAAGACTTTATCTCAGTAACATCTTGTTCTCCAAAATTATGAAGGACCCAATAACCGCTATCAGCATTATCACTAGGGTATAGATCCGGGTCAACTTCAATGTGACTTACAACTACTTCACCTTGTGGATTATCATTTTCAAATTCAATAGAAAATTTCCTATCTAAAAATTTGCTCGTACCGTTCTCCACTACCAACTTTGCTTGAGATTCTCCAGCTCCAACAGGAGCAGAAGAGTATAACCTTGCTGTCCCGCCCCTGAGGGTCGCATGTGCCGAACCTATACGATCAGATTCAGGCCCAGTAGTAGCATTAAATTGGTAGTATGCTTTGAGCTTGGGATCATTGTTATCTTTTGTTAAATGCATCCCCAATCTAATTTCTTGTTCTGTCAAAGCTTTATCCCAAATACAAACCTCATCCATCATCCCTTTGAAATTTCGAGAATCCCATGCCAGGTAAGAGCCAATATGAAAAGCCGCCCCATCTGTTTCAACTTGAGCAGGTTCAAATACATGTTTTACACCAACTCCATTTAAGTATAAAGTGATTCCAGTTGGTTCAGTTACTATTGCCACATGAGACCATTCATCAGCAGGAATATAAAGCCCTGAGCTCCAATACCATTGTCCATTTGGCCAATGATATCCTAATTCCATATTAGGTCTAAAGTTAAAGCCAAAAGCATTACCATCGCTTGCCATTACTATCCCAGTATATTCATTTTGGATGCCAGATGGTTTAATCCAAGCAGACATGGTCATGGTATTTGTTAAGCCTAAATTTACATTTTCGGAATAAGCATAATCTCCATTTTCATCTAACTGAATGGCATTGCCCGGAACACCTTCAGGGTCGCAATCAGAAGTTATTTGGATGAAGTTTTCAATAGTTTGTGAATCAGATCCATTCACATCCGTGACTGTTAAGCTTACATCAAAATTTCCCAAATTTGGGTAAACCACTTTGGGGTGTCTTTCATTGGAAGTTTCTGGTATTCCTCCAGGGAAAGACCAGGTCCAAGTTGCTCCCTCATTAAATAAAGCAGAATGATCTATAAATTGAATGCTATCTCTTGTACAGTAAGAAGTCAACCTGTCTGCAGCTATCTGTGCCTCAGGTTTTGAGACTTCATAAAAATCACATTGATGCACAGAACGGTTTGTTCCATTTCTAATCTTTCCTTCCCAATAATAGGGAACCAACTTGGTTGAGTAAGTAGAAAGGGGCAATTCAGAATTGTACAATTCCCAATCATTCATATTATCATTCTTATAATACACCGCTCGTCTTGTCCCTAGATAAACGCCTCCTTCCGTACCTCTTTGATGTTCAATATTTGTGAGATGCTCATCGTCAAGACTTGGAGTAGTGATATTTGTCCAGCTGTCTCCACCATCTGAAGACTGAAAAACTTTAGATCCATTAAGCGGATTATAGCCACCGCTTTGAGGTGTTCTAGCGATCCATATTTTCATTGGATCCTTGCTATCAATGGCTACATCAATTGGAGGCCAATAGCCTCCTTCAAATAAACTTAAAGGCGTAATGTTTGTCCAAGTGGCTCCAGCATCAGTGGTTCTATAAATTCTTTTTTCACCCCACCAATCTACAAATGTTGCTGCATACAAGACCATAGGATCAGTACGAGATATTTCTAAGGCTGCTACATTTTCTCCAAAGTCATAAATCATATCCCAGGAGCCGCCATCGTCCTCGGATTTCCATACACCCGTTTCAAAACCAGAATATACTATGTTGTAACATCTTGCATCATAAGCCAAATCACTTGATTCGCCAGTGACGTATGAGGCATTGGGTTTTCTTCCAAAAGAATATTCAATAAATGGTTTTGTTCTGTCTCCTGGCAAAGCTCTTTTCCCACCATCATCATACACAATACGAGGGTTTCCAAAATTCACATAGCCTCTTATATTGTCTCCACCTCTTGTTGAGATCCATCCATTTTCATATACGTCATGATCCTTCAATAATGTTCCGTTGTGATAAGTCCCACCTAACATTATCTCCCCATCCAAAAAGCCTGAATCAAAACCCCAGAAATCTGTCCCAGCGATGCCTTTCATCTTTCTCTGGAAGACTGCTGCATCATCATCTGAAAAGAAAATGCCCCCATCACAAGCTACCCATAACTCGTCTCCTACATATCTAACATCATGGATATCAGCATGGACATAATTCACCTTGCCAGAGTGAGACCATTTAGAAGGACATACGAATGTATCACCGCCATCCTCTGATATCCATAAATTGACTCCTGCGACAAATACTTTGTTTTCGTTTGTTGGAGATACATCTAAGGCTAAATCATAGTAATATTGACCTCCATCATCAGAACCGTCATCTGCCCAGCCCATCATGTTTATATTTTGTCCCGCCACTGCCGGTCCAGATGGTTGTGGACCACAACATTTGAAAGTCCAACTTTCACCTGCATCCTCACTTACATAAATTCCATATAAGCCTGAACCTCCATTTGCATTACCGGTTGCTAAGGCATAAACCTTATTTGGATTAGCTTCTGTTACAGCTATTTCAGTTCTTTTTTGCTCTTCCCCTGCTTCTAAATCTGAACCTGGCCAGCCAGAATCTTTAAGCTCAAAAGTTTCCCCTCCATCTATCGATTTGTAAAACTCCGTTCTATTATCAACTTGCTTGATGAGGAATAAGACATCAGCATTTGAAGGCTGAAATTCTAGTTCCTGAAAATTACCATTAAGAATTTTTTCCCAAGTTTGACCAGCATTTTCCGTTTTAAAAAAACCTCTTTGGGAACTTAGAAATAAAATATTATTATCAGTAGGATGCATGACAATATCATTTGCATTATGAGTTTCTTCAGAAATTACAGCATCCATCAACAGCGTCCAAGTTTGACCTCCGTCGATACTCTTATATACGCCTCCACCTGCTGCATTAAAGTAAACGACCTCAGGGTCTTTGTGATCAATTTCTATTGATCTTATCCCATTCACCAAAAGATCTCTAGTACAGAGTATCCAATTTTCACCATGATCAATTGATTTCCAAAGACCAGTTGTTGCCGTACCAGCATATAGAATATCTGGATTTGAAACTGATTGTTCTACCGTATATACATGCGCTGCTCCAGATGCATAACTTCTACCTTCGGCTTCTTTATCAAAATCAATCGGCCCCAGGCATTCCCATGATCCTGTATTTTGTCTCTTCGCTTTTAGTTCTTTTGATTTAGAGATATATGCTTGTTCTTCAAGTCTAATTTCTTTAGAGGTTCTTTTGCCAGAATTGGCTCCATTTATATCTCTAAGCATAGACCTTAACCATCTTTTGTAATATTGGGTATGTCCATTTTTGACAAATTCTCTTTCTTGGTAATATGCTTTATAAGCTTTTGCAACTTCACCAGGGTCCGCGTCCTCTTCATACATCAACTTAACCCAAGAAGGAATCTCATTGGATTTTGAATTGTACTTCATCTCAGCATGCTGTGCATTAACTGGCAATACTAATCCAATAACGAAACCCAATATTAAAGTATATCTTCTAAGTAACATATATATAATTAAATAGCTTAAAATGAAGATACAATAAATCAGTGGTTTAAAATGACTATAAGAAGAAGAAATTGTCCAAAAACAAGATCTAGAAGGTGAATTTAATAAGACGTAGTTTATTTTTGAATTGACTAGGAATTACAATTTGGTTAGAAGAAACTTGAAGGGCGTCTTTAATTCTGAGTTTCACTTCGATATCGCCGGTATTGAGAATAGCTTTGCGCTTGTACGCTCCATCTCCTTTTATACTAAATTGAGAAACTGTGCTTTGTGAACGGATATCATCATTAAAGATTATGTTTAAATTTTGAGCAGTTTTAAGCAAATAAAAAGAAGAAAAAATACCTGAGTCATCAAAGGAATATTGTCTTTTATGAATAATATTTTTCCAATGTTCTTCCCCATCTGGATGAATAGAAATCATAAATATTTCTTCATAAAAAAAATCTGCCCTAAACATTTCATTGTCAATTTTAGATCCGGTCACTTTTTCTTTCAACTTTACTTTCTCCCCTATTAATAAGGCCCCTCCATCTTTTCTTAAAACTATTTCTTTTATTTCGGTATCAACAATGCCAGCTTTTTTATTAATTTTTTTTCTATTCAAATATTCCATGATATAGTCCTTTGTAAAAGGCTTCATCTCCATGGTATATTTTGCACTATTGTTCATAGGTATACTGATAAAAAAATAACCCATTGCTTTAAATAATCTTCTATTGGCATACAAACCTGCAGCAGTAAGTCTATTATTTAAATTGTCAAAAACAAATTTGCTTGAATAATTGCGGTTTTCAGCAAAAGGAATTTCAATAGCTTCCAATTTGTCTACACCAAAGGGAAGATAATGAATGAGGAAAAAAGGATCTATCTTCTTAGCAGTAAATTTCTTTTTGGAAGAAACAATGAAGACTTGACCTAAATTGCTAATCAATATTTGTTCGAAGTCATAATAAAGATCAAAATCATCACTCTGAAATGTTTTTTGCCAAAGTAATCTGCTATTCTCATTATCAAAAGCTACAGCCTCTATTTTTGTTTTTGATTCTATTTCATAGAGCAAAACTTTAGTCTCATTATCTGATAGCACAACATTGTAATCAGGAAAATCAATCAGATCATTGTAGATGACAAGTGTTGAAGAATCTACCCTTTCCCCTTTGATAGTATATTTTTCAGCATTTAAATATATTTCACCTTTCTTTTTACCGCAATAAATAATATTAAAAAATCCGTTGCCATCATTCAATACATCGACTATTTTCATCCGTTTGAAATCGAATTCGAATTCAATTACATCGACTGGCAACATGAGATTATCATAAGTATGCAATTTATACTTATGATCTATATCTCTAAATAATGCGAAAGTGTCTTGATAATTCCCTACCAGAAAATAAGCAAGGTCATTTTTCAAATAAAGGTCTTCGGACATTGCAATAACTTGTCCTTTCCCCGTAGGTAGAAGAAAAAAAGTGAATAGTATTATTGTACTTAGCAGTCTATTCATAAAACAAGTTACTCCCTAAAATCGAAAATATTTATTGGCTCTTTTGATAAAATTAAGGAATTAGCAGCTTTAAAGATCAATTCGTTGACAAGTTTCGGTTCATCTGAATTGCTAACGACAGAATAAACACTTAATACCTGATTATTACATAGAAAAGAAATATAATGCTCTTCTTGAATGGTACGAGCTTTCTGTTCTTTATCCTTACTAGAAGGAGAAATAAAGTGCCAATGAATGTAATTAACTCCGTTATCATTAACTGCTTTATTCTTGGTAATCTGGATTTGTTCTTTAGTTCCTTCTTCGATAAAACTTTTTTCTTTTGCTAAAAAGGCATCCATGATTTCATCTTCTGTACTTTCTTTTGAAACATCTAACTTAGAAGTTGACAGCGTAAATAATTGCAAAAGCATTCCATCTACGGTATAGGTTATGTCCTCTATCCAGTCTATATATTCAGTGTCCTCCTTTCCTTCAATATTGATAGAAAAATGACTGTTTAAAAAATTATATACTTGAACATAACCTTTATTTGTCTTCATACTTCCTGAACCGTAATTAAATTCCTTGACAAGTTTTCCATCAATAAAAACTTTCTTACCTGTCAATCTGCCGTCTTGAGCCCAATAAAGTGCTTCTCCAATCTGCAAATTATCTTCATAGTTGCTTTCAGATTTTTTTTCTCCGTTTGCATACCACTCGAGCATTTTGCCGTTTGTTTTTCCTTCAAGGTAATTGGCTTCCATTTTTAATTGGCCATTCATATGCCAACTTTTTACTGCTCCATTGGCTTTGCCTTTCTTGTAAAAAATAAATTGATCTTTTTTTCCGGAAGGGTACCACCAGAAATGCTCTCCTTCTTCCAATCCCATTTCAAAATAGCCTTCAGATTTTTTTGTTCCTTTTTTATGCCATTCAGTACACACCCCATGGGGGACTCCAGCTTGATAACTTACCAGTAATTTTTCTTTACCCGTTGAATACCATTCTCTTTCAGTATTGACTTTAACACCCATTTCATATTCCATTTCTCCAATCTTCTGTCCATTACGTTCCCACTGTTTTACTTTGCCGTGTATTTTTCCATTTCTAATCGGTACTTCCATTTGCTTTTTTCCATCTGGAAACTCTTCAAAGGCTAGTCCTGAATATGGATCTATGGTATTTGGTTGAAAAAATAAGCCTTTTATAACATCCAATTCACTGTATGGAATTCTTTTCTTTTGTTGGGCTTGAATCAAGCTGATACAGCTTACCAAAGAAAATGTTAGAAAGACAGTAAGTATTCTTTGCAAAATGGTTGATTTTATTAAAAAATGACTAGGCTAGCCTATATTTAGGCAATGTGCACAAAATTAACGAAAAGAAATTAACCTAAATTATCTTGAAGCAATAATCTTGGTTAATTCCACGCGGTACTTTGTCCCTTCCTTAGTAATCCCTAATTTCATGCTTTAAAATAAAATTTCATGAAGAACAAACAATTGATAGAATGCGTCCCAAACTTTAGTGAAGGACGAGATATGAATATAATCAAACAAATCACTGATGTAATCGAACGTGTTGAAGGCGTAAAACTTTTGGATGTTGATCCTGGTGCAGCAACAAATAGAACAGTGGTCACCTTTGTAGGGGAGCCAGAGCCAGTGATTGAGGCCGCTTTTCAAGCTATCAAAAAAGCATCGGAACTCATTGACATGAGCAAACATAATGGAGAACATCCAAGAATGGGTGCAACAGATGTATGTCCTCTGGTACCAATAGCTAATATAAGTATGGAAGAAACAGCTAAGTATGCACATAAATTAGGTGCTAGAGCTGGATCTGAATTAGACATACCTTTTTATATGTATGAATCAGCAGCGACAAAAAAAGATCGAAAAAATTTGGCAACAGTACGAGCAGGTGAATATGAAGGCTTGCCAGAAAAACTAAATAAGGCCGCTTGGAAACCAGATTATGGACCAGCAAAATTTAATGCTCAAACAGGTGCAACAGCCATCGGTGCAAGAGGCTTTTTGGTGGCTTATAATGTAAATTTGAATACTACTTCTGTTCGTAGAGCAAATTCTATCGCATTTGATATTAGAGAAAAAGGAAGAATAAAAAGAAAAGGAGGAAAGGTCAATGGTGCCATATTGACGAACAAAAAAGGGGAGCCATTAAGAACAAAAGGAAAGTGCAAATCAGTCAAAGCAATAGGTTGGTTCATTGAGGAATATGGCGTAGCACAAATTTCTATGAACCTAACAGATCTAGATGCTACTTCTCTGCACAAAGCGTTTGAAGCTTGCAACGATAGTGCAGTAAGTAGAGGAATCAGAGTTACTGGATCAGAGTTGGTTGGTTTGGTTCCCTTGAAAGTATTGCTCGATGCTGGAAAATATTTTTTGAAAAAACAAAAAAGATCCTTAGGTATATCTGAACTTGAAATTATAAAAATTGCGGTTAAGTCTCTAGGGCTGGATGAGTTAGGCCCTTTTGATCCACAGAAAAAAATAATTGAATACCAACTAAGAGACATAGGTTCTGCTCCACTTTTAGATATGAATCTAAAAGAATTTGCAGATGAAACAGCTTCAGAAAGTCCAGCTCCTGGTGGTGGTTCTATTGCTGCCTATGTCGGTGCTTTAGGCATTTCCCTTGGTACCATGGTAGCAAATCTTTCTTCTCACAGAAGAGTTTGGGATCATAGATGGGATGAGTTTTCTAATTGGGCAGAAAAAGGCCAGGATCTTAAACAGTCTCTTTTAAATATGGTGGATGAAGACACCAATTCTTTTAATGCAATTTTAAATGCTATCAGACTTCCAAAATCTACAGAAGAAGAGCAAAAAAATAGAAACATAGCGATTCAAGAAGCTACTAAATATGCCATTGAAGTACCTCTCAGTGTTATGGAATTAAGCATTAAATCATTTGAGGTCTTGAAACATATGACTTTGACCGGAAATCCTAATTCTATTTCAGATGCAGGTGTTGGTGCTTTATGTGCAAGAGCAGCAGTAAGAGGCGCATATCTTAATGTTTTGATAAATTCAAAAGATCTTAATGATGAGAAATATGTGACTTCTACACTAAAAAAGGCTCTTAAACTAGTAAAACAAGCCGACAAAGCCGAAACTGAAATCTTAAAACTCGTTAACAAGGCTTTGGATAAATAGAATTAGCACAATTTTAGATGCTTTTATAGTGTTTATAACAATTTAAGCTATAACTATAGAGAATAAATCTCAGTTACAAATTTAAATTGTCCTTTTTTAAAAATAGTTCAAAATGAAGTACTTTTTTATACTATTAGCCATTCTAAGTAGTCTTTGCATCCAAGCACAGAGCAAAGATTTTTATAGCTATTTGACAGACAAAAAATTCAAGATTACTAATGATTTGTTCGGTTTTGAGTTTGTTCCAAATGTGATGGAAATTCCAGGTAGCAAGGCAAAAGATTTAAAAGCAGGAGAATTCAAAATAAGAATCGATAGAGAAAACCTGATTATTACTGGTGGAGACATTGCTGGCATTTATAATGTTAACAATGTCAACACAACTGAATATGGCTTCAAACTTGAGTTAATGAATGCCCGTGATCCAGGTATGCAAGGTCATCTAAAAGTTATTCTTTTGAATAAAAAATATGTTGATGCTTTAGTATTTAAAAAATCAAACTCCGCAAAAGAGATTATTTTCTTTTTACCTGAAATTGATGAGGCTTTAAGAAATAAGGAAAAAGAATATTTTACTGATAGATCAGAATTATTTTTAGAATTTGCAGATGAAGTTTGGGGGACAAATTTATATCCGTTTTATCGAGTTTTTCAGCCTAAAAGAATCTTTCACAGGGTTCAGATGTCAGATGGTGTGAAGATTGAATTTATTGAAACGGAAACAATAATAGAAAAAACGAAGAAAATCAAAGTCAAAGCTGAAAAACCTCCTAAGGTGAAAGAAAAGAAAGAAAAGGAGGAAGTGATTGCAACTGTCGTTGAGGAGGTAGAAAAAGAAGAACCTATAAAGGAGGAGGTAGAAGAAAAGGATGAAGAGACCTCCCTATTTGATTCATTTTTTGGAGACGAAGACGAAGAGGAAGAAGTTGTAGTGGAGGTCGCTAAAAAAACGGAAGAAGAAGAAGAAGAAGAAGAAGAAGAAGAAGTGGAGCCTGAAAACGAAGATATAAAACAATACTTTGGAGAAGACACAGAAGAAGAAGTTGTTAAAAAAGTAAAATACGAATACATTTACGAAATTAAGCTTACAGATACTCGCCCTACTGATTCTGGATTTGATGAAACTTTTACTAAATCATTTAAAGTTAAAAACGTAAAACTTAGGCAAGATCCAAATCCTAAAAACCCATACTATACTTATCAAGTAGAATTTGATACCAACAAAGGACTTGTGCATCTTTATTTAAGCCAGGATAAAAAAATCAGTACGATTGATTTTGGCCCGGTTGAATATTTGATGCGTGGGCATTAAAATCTCATATCGACACCAACCTTAACTGCGAATGGAATGGTCTCAGGGTTGTCCAAATAGTTTAGTCTCCATAAGGCATCAACTCTAAAGATCTTTAGAATATTTTCGACGCCTATTCCTGTTTCCATATATGGGACAGATGATGGTGCTCTTATTCCAACAAATTTATCATTATTGGGATTAAACATATTAAGATCATTTGCAGCTTTATTCTCTGTCGACATGGACCCGTAGACTGCTTTAAAACTAGCAACAGATCTCCAGTTTAACTTTCTTAAAAGTGGTATTTTATTCAAAATAAATCCATCGAAATGATGCTCCAATTTGAGAGAAACAAATTGATCACTAACAAATTCATATCGATTCATCCCATTAAAAGCGCTGTTCATTAAAAAGAAAGTCTCGTTGCCTCTATGCACATTACTGAGAAGAAATGGAACTTGGCCAAAAGTTTTTCCTGCTTCCATCAAGACAGACATTTCTCCAATTGGATTCAATCTTGCCGTATGACTTATATCTAAATACAATTTATGATAATCATACGCTGATCCAAGAATGCCTTTTTTACCAAGACTATATTCTATCCCTATACTAGGATACTTAGAGCCTATGCTCCTTCTTGAAAAACCTGTATCTAGAAATTTTTCTTTGTAGGTATACTTTAATTTGAATTTTATTTCTGCAGAGGTAATTGTAGTATCAGCCACTGCATCTACATTTCCATTTGCCTGATAAGCAAAGTTGAAGCCAGTACCATTTGGCATTAAGTTTCCAACTGGATCCCTATCATAATGCATTAATAAAATCCTGGTGTAAAAACCTGTGTCCCAATATCGTTCAAAATAAACTTGTGTTTTTTTGTCCAAAATCAGCTTTTGAGTAATGTCTCTCCTAAAAAAAGAGGCTAGCATATTTCCTTCTCCTACCTCAAAATCATTATCCGTATTTAGATCATTATCGTTTTTATATGAGGCTCCAAGAAGCATTCTAGGTTCTTTATTTATTATCCATTTAAAATCTGCTCCATACTTAAATCTTTTATCTCGCATTCCATAGGCTGCAAATCCACCAAACCTTACTTTCTGAGAAAATTTAGAAGAAGTCCAGGCTCCAAATTTAAATCTTTGGCCTTCTAGAATATTATTGGAGGTCAATGAAAAATAAGGTCCGACCTCTAGTGGACCAATCTCTTTAGTGCCAACAGCTGCAACCTTGATAATTTCGCTTATGGTTTTATACTGTTTGATATTTACCATGCTATCTACCATAGTATAAATGGCTTGTTCTTTTTTTGACAGCTGTTCTGGCCGCTCAGTTTCCCAATAATTTTCGTCTTTATCCAAGAGGCCTTCTGAAACCAACTGGCTTTCATTAAAAAGATCTTTTCCACTTGGCAAGACTAGATGATCATAAAAATAACTAGTCTTTCTCCCAATCATTCCAGGCACTTTATTCAAGGGTTTTACATGAACTTTGGTTTCTTGTTTTATTGGGATCCATATATCCATAAATTTTTTAAATTCATGATGAATGCTTACTTTTTGAACAAAATTAATATTTACCTCTTCGCTCATACTCATATCAATATCCTGAACTGCATAGGAGTCTGCATGAATCCAACAATGTCCAAAGAAAGTACATTCTTGCTTTCTCTTTGGTTTGAATTTTATCTGATAAAATTTTTCCTTATTAACTTGAATACTATCGATTAAATAAAATTCATAATAGCCAAAAGCCTTGTCCGCAAAAGGGCCAGCAAAAGGTTTTCCGAAAACATCTATCCAATTCTCATAAACATTGTAATCCTCTTGAAAATCATTCACAAACTGAATCACCGATTGATTTTCTAATCCTGTTGCCTTATTAGCCAAATAGGTTTTGCTCGTTTTTTTTGTACTTGATTCATATGATATATTGGAAATTGTCTCTGTAAAATAAACAGGAAGAAAAGCTTGATCTTCAGAGCTTGAGTCTATATGTTCAAAAATATAATCGAAAGACTTTAAGAGCTTACTATTTATTGATCTTTCTATGCCTTCCAAATCTATTTCAACCTTGGCATATTCATTACAATTATAAGAACCTAAATTTTCTAACTTGTTTTTTGGTTTGTTTGCGATCACTTTTCGCATAATAGGATGAGCGGGGTTTTCGCCAGCATTGACTACAGCCGTCATTAGCAGTACAGAAGACGACTTCAAAGAGAAATTAATGTGTTGAAGTAAATCTTCATTGGTTTTAATCCCCTTGTCTTGAAAGCCAATGTAGGTAACATAAAGTGAATCATGTAAAACAGGGGAGCTGAATTCGAAAAAACCATTTTCATCAGTAAAGGTCCCTATGTCTGATCCCTTAAAAAATACATTGCAAAAAGAAATGGGTTCTGCTGTCAATTCATTTATCACTTGCCCACTAAAAGTCCAGGTCTGAGAGAAGAGTGTCAGGCTGAAAATCATAAAAATAATCCCTAAAAAGGCTTGCTTTAGAAAGCAACGCTTCATTGTAAAGAGTTTTTAATAAGTCACAAATGAATGAATTCTTTAAAAGTCAAAAAGCTTACCAAAAACAGGCTTTCTACTAGCTTGTCGCCTTTTGTTTTTTATCAATTTAAAGGGAGGAAAAAACTGTTGCAGGCACTTTTCTAGGAAACGAAGATTTTATTATACTTAGCCAAAGATTTATTATACTTAGCACATTGGTAATCAATGCAATTGAAGATATCGAAAGGACTACAAGAACATTTAAAGCAGAAGTAAACCAGATTTAAGCATTAAAAAACCAATGTTTTAGATTCTCTAAAACATTGGTTTTTTAAATTTTATATTATTTAAAATTTCTGACAAGATGTCTATTATTTCATCACATGTATTTTCTTTATAATACTTCCCTTCCTAGTTTTAATAGTGATGAAATAAGTGCCTGGTATTAAATGAGAAACAGAAAGATTACAATTTGCATTGCTTGCATAATATTCTTGCTTAAAATATGTTTTCCCAAGTATGCCTATGATTGCAATCTCGTAGTTCAATATTTCTTTAAACTCCAAAACAATGTTTAATTGATCTTTTGCTGGATTTGGGTAGATATCAATTGAATTTAAATCAGAGATCGTGTTGGTGGAAGTATTTAAATCTTCAATTTCAAAAGTTTGTGTTTCTTGACAGCCAAATTCATCCGTAACTGTCAAACTGTACATCCCTGCTGTCAAATTTTCAATGGACATACTAGTTTCACCTGTGCTCCATTCATAAGTCACAATCGTGTTGCCGTTATTTACAGATGCTGAGGCCGTTCCATTATCCCCATTGTCAGCCGCAGTTGTTGACAAGCCAATAATCAAAGCTTCAGATTCAAATACAGAAAAAGAAGAAGTGCCAGTGCAACCAAATTCATCTGTTAAGGTGTAAGCATAATCTCCAGCTACCACATTGTCTAAAACATATGTTGTATCTCCTGTATTCCACTCGATCTTATTTTCTGTTTCAGGTATGCTTACGGAAAAAATTTCACCAAAGCAGATTTGATAATCATCGATTACCAATGTAGCAATTTCATAAGAATCTTGTTCTACAATTACGTCGACAGTCTCTGTACAAAGACCATCTATAATTGTAAACTCATAAGAACCAAAATTTACCACTTCAATCGGAAAAGCATCAACAGTCCCATTTTGCCAAACATATTCAAACTCACCCGAACCACCAGTAGCCATCACATTAATACTGCCTGGGGTATCACAGATGATTGGACTTGAACTAGTGGTAATTTCTATTTCTTCTGGTTCTGTAACCTCTATACTTAATCCAATAATGCAATCATTGGCATCTGCGATACTGAGATCATATGAACCTGGATCAAGATTTTCTAAATTTGCCTCTGTAGATCCATTTGACCATATGAATGAATAATCTCCTGTTCCTCCTTGCACTTCTACATTGCTTGTTCCATCAGCAGCTCCAAAGCATGAAACATCTGTTGATAATATTGTGCCTATCAATTCACTAGGTTCTACAATTTCTATGGATAAGTCTGTAGAACAATCTTGTTCATCAGAAATAGTTATTTCATAGATCCCAGCAGATAAGTTTTCAATCAAGTCAATGTTATCATTTAATGCAGAACCATTTAGAGAAACTGAATAATCCCCGTTGGCATTATTGACTGAGACCAGAATACTTGCATCAGAATCAGCAAAACAACTAATCTCGTTTTCAATATTTGCAGAAGCATTAAAATTTAAACAAGGATCAGAACCGGTTCCAATGCTAAACTCTATAGATTCTCGACAGCCATTTTCATCAGTCAGGAGAACGATATAAATTCCAGGTGAGAGATCTTCCACTGACAAGGTATTTGAACCTACTTGAAAGTTAGTCTCAAGATTAAGCCAAAGGATATCAATGTCTCCTGTTCCGCCAGATAAACTCAAAGATGCAGAACCATCTCCTTGTCCAGTGATGGACTCGTTTGAGGTATTGACACTTGCGTTGATTGGAAAAGGTGTACTAATTATTGTGGTCCCTGAAGCTGAACAGCCATTGGCATCTGTCACTTCCAAACTATATTCGCCAATAGCCAAATTAGTGATCACCATATTACTTTCTCCATTCGACCAAACGAGATCGTATGGCCCTGTGCCTCCAGTGATGAGTGATTGGATGGTTCCATTTTCGTCTCCATTGCAAATTACATCCGTAGTTTCAAATTCGATTTGTATTTGACTCCCTTCACCAATCTCAATACTAGCTTCTTGAACGCAGGCGTTTTCATCAGAGACAGTCACGGTATAAATACCTGCTTCTAAGTTTTCTATATTTTCTATGCCTAGGTCTCCAGTGCTCCAATTAATAAACACAAGTCCTGTTGCATTTTCTACTTCTACAGATGCTGCTCCATCAAGTCCTCCTAGACAAGTAACATCTGAGGCAGACAAATTTATACTAAATGAATCACAGGGGTCAGATCCAGAAGATATAGTCACTGTCAATTCATCTGTACAGCCATTTGCATCCGTAACCTGAAAAGTATATTCGCCAGGACTCAAATTTTCTATTATTGCTGTTGTTTCACCATTATTCCACATATAATCATAAGGTGGAGTTCCTCCCAATATTTCAGCTTCTGCCATTCCATCTGCAGCTCCCTCAAGTGTTTCGTTGGAGCTCGAACCATTTATTACCAAGGATGGGGGATTTGACAACTCCATGCTTCCAGTTTGCACACAATCGTTGCTATCAATGATCGTGAGTTCATATGTACCAGGTTCCAAATCAGCAATTGTCTCTTCTGAACTCCCATTACTCCAAGCAAATGCATAAGGTTCCACACCACCACTAAGCATGGCAGTTAGTTGTCCATCCGATGCATCAGCACATGATATTGCCGTCAGATCAAAATCTAGAATCAATTCCTCTGGAGCTTCTACGAAAGGGAATGCTTCCGTTGTACAATTATCAGCATCGGTGACTGTAACAGCTATTTCTCCTGCCGGCAAGTCTTCAAGTGAAAAATTATTGGACCCATTTGCCCAAGCTATGGAATAAGGACCAGTGCCCCCAGTTACTAAGGCTTCAATACTTCCATCTTCTTCACCAAAGCAATCCAGATCAGAAATATTAAACTCTACCACAATTTCATTAGCCTCTGCGATACTAAGTTCTGAAATCCTTTCGCATCCATTTGAATCAGTTAAAGTGACTGTATAGGCTCCTGCTTCCAAACCGGTAATAATTGCGGATGAAGAACCATTGGACCAACTATAAGAATAGGGACTTGTTCCCCCAGAAGCAGTTACAGTTGCCATTGCTTCCTCTCCAAAACAATTAATTTCTGTATTGCTTGTTTCAATAGCTAATGCTTCAGGTGAATTTATTTCTATTGAAGCCTCTGCTGTGCAATTGTTTTCATCCGTGACCGTCAAACTATAAGTACCTTGCTCTAAATTGGAAAGCTCCCCTTCTGTTGATCCATTGGACCACGAAAAACTTATTGCCCCTATGGCATTCTCTATAGCTGGTACTATCGAGCCATCGTTTGATTCAAAGCAATTTAAATCTTGTGCTGTCAAGCTAACAGTGATGCCATTGCAAGGAGTCCCTCCAGAATTTATTTCTACAGACATCATTTCACTGCAGCCGAAGTCATCTGTAACGGTTACAACATAATTTCCTGGCGCAAGCATGTTTATAATTTGGGTCGTTTCATTATTTGACCAGAGATAATTATAAGGTGCCGTTCCACCAATAGGATTTGCAATCGCCATTCCATCAGAAGCTCCTACTACTGTTTCGTTAGAAGCTTCAATGACAATAGAGATACCTTCTGGTTCTGTAATTTCAATATTAATTTCATTGGTACAATTGTACAAGTCTGATATAGTAACAGTATATGTTCCAGCAAAAATATTTGAAATAGAGTTACTAGAAGATCCCGTATCCCATTGATAAGAAAATGGTGCCGTGCCATTAACTGGTTCGACACTAGCAGAAGCATCATTTAAGCCAACGCAAGTCGGTGAACTAAAACTACTTTCCACTTCAAAATTTTCGACTGTTACTGTAACAAAATCTGTAAACTCACAACCTGCAGCTGAGACAAATAACACTTCGTATTCTGTAGTTTCAGTAGGGCTTACTGTATAACTCTGTCCTTCAATGTTTTCCCAATAAAAAGTCCCGGGCCCAGCTGAAGCATTCAAGGTAACTTGAGAACCAGGACAAACGTTAAGATCTTCACCAGCATATACAGGATCTACTTGTATTACATTGAACGAAGCAAAATCTACAACAGAACAACCGTCTATATTTGTAACAGTGACTGAATAATCAAATTGATTGGCAAGCAAAACGAATGTTGTGCTTTGCGTAGTAGCTCCATTTTCCCATAGGTAAGTATCTCCACCAGATGCCGTCAAGGTGACTTCAACACCAGCACAACTTGTATAAGTTTCTTCTGAAACATCAATGGAAGGATCCAAATCTGAATTTATTTCTATGGAGGCAGCATTAAATCCTACACAGGCTATTGGAAGGCAAAAGTCTGTACTTTCAAAAACCTCAAATTCTCCTCCTTCTACAATGGTGGTTCCACCTGAACTTACTTGATAAGATCCTTCACCAGAAGAACAGCATATTCCATTTCCACCAAAATCATTTATTTTCACAATGTAGCATCCATCTGCTAAACAGAATGGAATTGTAAAATCCTCATTACTTGAAAAACCACCTTTAGTCAATATTGGCGTATTAGGTGCGGAGGTACTGTACCAAGTAAAATATGTTTCTTTTCCGTTTTGATCTGTTGATAAATCAATAGACACTTCATTTCCTTTAATGACATCAAAGTCTTTAGTCAAGGTATTATTGGCTTCAATAAGATCTTGAACCCCATTTGGATTGGTCAAAGTGATTACAATGGTATGCGGCCCAGGAGAAATATCCACCTCTAATAAATCATAAATATCTGTCCCTCCATTATCAAGATTTCCTTGCCAAGACAGGGTTTGTAAGGGTCCGTTATCCACAGTAAATTCTATATCAAAAGAAGTCAGGCTTTCTGCGCCACACATCTCAAAAGCTATCTGCATATCTACACCGGAGCAAGAAGGCTCTGCTGAAATTTCCAAATTATTCAAACTC
>CALIIW010000037.1 GCA_938018185.1 uncultured Saprospiraceae bacterium | reverse complement strand
GTATGTAATTGCTGGGGGATACGGGGGATGCAAAAACAGTATTTTAAATAATTTTTTTCTTTAGTTAGTGAGTATAGGTGACCAGCTCTACCCCCCAATAAAAACTGGCACCACTCACTTCTTAAGACCACAAGTGGTCTTAACTCTTTAATATCTTTCTACAGCTTTAACTGTGATTCTCTGAATTCGATAATTGTAGGGGGTGGAATTTGAAAAAGTTTCTGAGAGAAGTATGTATGTTTTGTACTTGATTTCTACCGTTCATTTCTTTCTTCATTCTATTCTCTATAAGACAATTACTATGCCATTAGGCAAAAGTTACATTTGTTAATTTTGATGTACTTCCAGGCATACTAATAGCTTGATTAGTACTCTTAGCTGTCTGCAAAGAAGCATACGTTTTTTTGTATTCTGAATAATCTGTAAACTCCATATAAGGAACAGTTTTGTCCCAATTAAAATGCAACATGATCTGAAAACACAAGTGGTTATTTTTATAATAAAACTTGGTAATCAGGTTTTTAATTTGCGATCCGAAGATTGGTTTTTGATTAGTCATAAAAACAAATTTTGTGTGATTGTGATTACAGTAAATCAATTATAAGACCATAACCGCAATCTGTCCAAAATGACTTTTAGTTTCTGTGACAGGTCAAAACTTCTGATATTAACTCGATTTCTAAGGTGATCTGCCTTTTCTTTGTCAAAAAGACACGCATTTTTGCACACATAGGTCATATTGACAGAAATTGGCCTGATGGCACAGGGTTTGAGAATGTATTAGTATAATTCTTTAATCAAAACTCCTTGAAATGCAAAAAGGTAACATTTCGGTTCAAACCGAAAACATATTTCCAATAATTAAGAAATTCCTCTATTCTGATCAGGAAATCTTCCTAAGAGAACTAATCTCAAATGCCGTAGATGCTACGAACAAGCTAAAAACGCTGGGTTCAAAAGGAGACTTTAAAGGGGAGATCGGTGATACAAAAATTGAGATTATTCTTGACAAAGAAGCCAAAACTTTGACGATTAGCGACAAAGGAATTGGAATGTCTGAGTCAGAAGTAGAACAATATCTCAATCAAGTAGCCTTTTCTAGTGCAGAAGCCTTTGTCAAAAAATATAAAGATGACGCTAATATTATAGGTCATTTTGGATTGGGCTTTTATTCAGCGTTTATGGTAGCTGATAAAGTAGAAGTAATTACTAAGTCTTACAAAAAATCACCTCATACCGTTAAATGGACTTGTAATGGCGATCCTGTCTACACCATGGAAAAGGCAGAGAAGCGAGAAAGAGGTACAGATATTATTCTTCACATCAATGAAGATGGAGAGGAATATTTAGAAGAAAGTAGAATTACAACTCTTTTAAATAAGTATTGTAAGTTCCTTCCTATTGAAATTAAGTTCGGAACAAAAACGGAAACGACTACAGAAGGAGAAGGAGATGATCAAACAACCATTGAAACGGAAGTTGATAATATAATAAACAACCCTAACCCGGCTTGGAAAAAATCACCTCGAAGCATAAAAGACGAAGAATACAAAAGTTTTTATAACGAATTGTATCCTTTTAGTGCACCTCCTATGTTTCATATTCATTTGAACATAGATTATCCTTTTAACCTGACAGGTATTTTATATTTTCCTAAGTTGGGAAATAACGTTGAAGTTCAAAAAAATAAAATTCAGCTATATAGCAATCAGGTTTTTGTTACGGATGATGTAAAAGAGATTGTACCAGAATTTTTAACCTTATTACATGGGGTTATCGATTCACCGGATATTCCATTAAATGTATCTCGGTCTTATTTACAAAGCGATGCCAATGTCAAGAAGATTTCTAGTTACATCACTAAAAAGGTAGCAGAAAAATTAGGAAAGTTATTCAAGAAGGATAGAGAAGACTTTGAAACGAAGTGGAAGGACTTGAGTGTCTTTGTGAAATATGGAATGTTATCTGAGGAAAAATTCCATGACAAGGCTGTAAAGTTTGCAATGCTTAAAGATGTAGATGGTAAGCATTACACAATTGAAGAATTTAAAGAGGAGATTAAAGCCAATCAGACAGATAAGCATGAAAAGCTTATTATGCTTTATACCAATAATCAAACAGAGCATGATAGTTTCATACAATCGGCTAAGAACAGAAACTATAAAGTGTTGGTTTTTGATAATGTTTTGGATAATCACTTCCTGCAGCATTTAGAGCATAAGCTAGGAGACGTAACATTTGTTAGAGTTGATTCGGATACTGTTGATAATCTCGTTCAAAAAGATGAGAAGAAGGAATCAGTTTTAAATGAAAAAGAGGAAGAAAAAATAAAAGCTCTTTTCACAGAAAAAATTACAGAACCTGGTTCTTCAGTGACCTTATCGCCTTTATCTCCAGAAGATATGCCTGTTATTATAACACGCCCGGAGTTCATGCGAAGAATGAAGGAAATGCAAGCCATGCAAGGAATGCAAATGGAAGGAATGCCAGACTCTTACAACGTGATTGTTAATACCAATCATCCGCTCATTGCTCAACGATTATTAAAAATGAAAAAGGGCGATAAGAAAGACGCTTTTGTAAGCCATTTGTACAACCTTGCGAAATTAAATCAAGGAATGTTAAAAGGCGCTGCACTTACAACGTTCATTTCGAAAAGTATCGAATACCTGGATTAATCCAAGTTTAAAATAACCACTAACGGCATGTCTATTTAATAGGCATGCCGTTTTTTATTTGCGATACTTTGTAACGTAATAGGAACAAGGTAGTAGTCTAAATTATACAAGAAGACATTTTTACGCCATATAACTAATGAATTAGTTATTGGTATTGTATTAGTCAGCAGTTGGTATGTACATTCGACTGATTGGTATATATAAAATGAACCGTATTTGTATTCGGCTGTATATTTGTTTGGAAAATATAAAGACCTATAAAGCTAAAACAACCTTTGAAAAAAATAAGCAATGAAAAACTATCGCTCCCTATTCCTGCTATTATTAGCATGTAGTCTGCCTTGGATAATATTCAGTCAGGAAGAAAAAACCGTTTTACAAAAGAAAAGACTAAAAGCTTTAAGAATTCAAGAAGTCATTAAAATAGATGGCGATATAGATGAAGCCATATGGAGCAAAGCAGAGAATGCGGTGGATTTTACTCAGTATGCACCCAATCCTGGAAAACCTGCTTCGCAAAATACAACAGTCAAAGTTTTGTATGATAACAAGGCTCTTTACATTTCTGCAGTATTAAAAGATTCTCATCCGGATAGTATTTTACAACAACTTTCTCAAAGAGACGAACTAGAAATCTCGGATTGGTTTGGAGTAGCGCTAGATCCTTATCAGGATGGTCAAAACGGACAAGGATTCGTTGTTTCTCCTCAAGGTGTTCAAATTGATACTAAATTTTCGCAAGTCAGTTATAATTATAGTGATGCAGGATTGTTTTTAGGAGGTGATACCAATTGGGACGCTGTTTGGGACAGTGCCGTTAAAATTACCCATGATGGTTGGACCGTAGAAATGAAGATTCCTTATTCTGCTATTCGTTTCCCTAAAGTTGACATTCAAAACTGGAACATCAACTTTGGTAGAATGATAAGAAGAAATAAGGAACAAGTCTTTTGGAATGAAATTCAGCCGGATGTAAATGGATTGCTTATTCAATCAGGAATCCTTGAGGGAATTGAAAATGTTCAATCCCCAGTGCGTTTATCTGCTACACCTTTTGTAGCGACTTACATTGAAAATTATACAGACAAAGAATCAACTCCCACAAGTAGTTGGGGAAGATCTTTCAATGGAGGGATGGATGTCAAATATGGAATCAATGACGCCTTTACATTAGACATGACTTTAATTCCCGATTTTGGAGAAGCACAATCCGATAATCAAGTTTTGAATCTTTCTGCATTTGAAGTTAGATTTGATGAAAATCGACAATTCTTTACGGAAGGAACGGAGTTGTTTAATAAAGGAGATATTTTTTATTCTAGAAGAGTGGGCGGACGTCCATTGAAATATTATGATGTTGAAGATCAGCTAAAACAAGGAGAAGAGATCGTAGAAAATCCTTTTAATTCGAATTTGTTTAACGCTACAAAAGTTTCTGGAAGAACGAAAAAAGGATTGGGTGTCGGAGTTTTTAATGCAACATCCAGTTCAACGGAAGCAGTAATAAAAGATATTGAAAGCGGAACTACCAGAACATTTCAGACCAACCCGCTAACCAATTATAATGTATTGGTTTTTGACCAAAATCTTAAAAACAATTCTTCTGTAACCTTATCAAATACCAATGTTCTTCGAAACGGTTCTGACTATGATGCGAATGTCACTGCAGGTAATTTTAGTTTCAGAAATAAAGCGAATACTTATCGGTTGAATGGAGGAGGTACGCTTTCTCAAAAGTACTACGAAGACTCAACTAGCTTGGGCCATTTCTTCTATGTTAATGGAGGTAAAACGAGTGGAAATCTTCAGTGGTTTACAGGATACAGCGAAGAAGGAGATACATACGACCCAAATGATCTAGGTTTTATTTTTAATAACAACAGTAGAAATGCTTTTGGTAATTTGCGATATAATGTTTTCAAACCCTTTGGTAATTTTAATAACGGAGGCGTTGGAACTTTCATGAGATATTCGCGCCTGTATAACCCCAATGTTTTTACTGATTTCTTTATCAATGCTTGGGTGTACGCTCAAACTAAACAGTTTTTTGACTTCGAAATCTGGACCAGAATAGAACCTGTTGAAACCTACGATTATTTTGATCCAAGAACAGAAGACTTTTCCCAGTTCTTAGCATTTCCTACAAACTTTGGAGGAGGATTTCGAATTAGCACAGACCGTAGAAAAAAATTCGCTGTTGATGTGGATGGAGCCTATCGAAAAATGAGTGAATCGGGAAGATACATTTGGGAATTGGGAGTCAGTCCAACAATGCGTTTCAATGATAAATTCAGATTAAAGTGGAATATGGATTTGTGGCAGAGAATAAATGATTTGGGATATGTAGATCAATTAGAAGGAGAAGGACAACTTGATGTAATTATTGGAAGGCGTGATGTGAAAACTTTCGTCAACGTGTTGGATGCATCTTATGTTTTTAATAATAGAATGGGCTTGACATTTAGAGCACGTCACTATTGGTCAAAAGTAAGTTATGATAGTTTTCATTTATTAGGAAAAGACGATGGTTATCCTCATGATACAAACTATGAAACGGCAGCAGATTTTAATTTTAATGCATTTACAATAGATGCAGTGTACAAATGGCGTTTCGCACCAGGAAGTGATATTTTTGTAGTCTGGAAAAATTCTATTTTTAGTGATGGAGAGGATGCTGCAATCAGTTATGGCAAAAATTTAGAGGAACTTTTTGATTCCCCAATTACCAATAGTCTTTCTTTGAAAATCATCTATTTTCTAGATTATTTAAATTTGAAAAAATCGTAAAATAGTAAAGCAATAATTTGAAAATAGAATTGTCTTTGAGCAAAAGCTCATGCAAAAACTACGAATCTTTATTATTTGCTTATTTTATTTTCAATTTGCTTTTTCTCAATTCCAAATCGGACTTGTACCTCGCAAAAGTCCAGACAAATCAATATCCCATAAGATGGGATTTACAGAAATAGAAATTAAATACGGAAGTCCTTCAACCAATGGTCGGACGATCTGGGGAGACTTGGTACCCTACGACCAAGTCTGGCGTGCAGGAGCAAATGAGGCTACAAGCCTTACTCTTTCTGAAAATATTTCTATAGAAAATAAGGTATTACCCGCGGGGACTTACACCTTTTTTATAATTCCTAAGAAACAGGATAAATGGATTTTAATATTTAATAAAATTCCAAAACAATGGGGCGCTTTTTCTTACAGTCAAGAAGAAGATGCCATGAGGATTGAAGTAAGTCCTGAACGAATAAATCATCAAGAAAGCTTGGATTTTGAAATCCATCAGCAGAGTTTTGAAAATGGAGCAATAAGTCTAATATGGGAAGAAATTAAATTGTCTTTTAGTTTTAAAGCGAAATATATTGAAACCTTTAAGCATAATTTTGAAGAGAAACTTCCTGAAATTTCTGACCCAATAAAATGGGTAGCCTATTTGCAAGTTGCAGAACATTTAGTGCAAAGAAATAAGGACTTAGCCTACGCGGAAAAATGTTTGAACAAGAGTGAAGCAGGTTTATCGAAAGCGGCAAATTGGGACAAGCGATATTACCCATTAGAATATCTTGAAGGAAGAATATACTGGACTAAGGCGTTATTGTTTGCACAAAAACAAGAATATAAAAAAGCAAAAAAAATCGCCCGTTTACTAACAAAAAATAAAGGAGAGCATTCTTTTTACAAAAAAGAAAATGAACGAAAAGGAATAGATGAAACGATAAAAAGCTGGGAATGATTGGATGTTAAAAAAGAGGAATAATGATTTTTAGAAAAAAAGGTTTCCTAATTTAATAGTTCACCAAATAACCAGGCTATGACTTTATGCAACACCTGTACAAAATTTTTCGTCCTAACCCTTGCCATTTACTATCTTGCGTCCACAATGGACTCAAAAATATACGCTCAGAATAATTTACCATATCAAATGCCTCCAAAAGGCATTGCAAATTTAATAGATGCTCCGCTTACCCCAAGTTCTAGTCTTAGTCCTTCAGGGAAATGGATGATATTAATTGACAGGCCTAATCTTCCAGGAATAGACGAAGTTGCTCAAGAAGAACTTCGCCTTGCAGGCATCCGAATCAATCCACTAACTAATGGTTCCAGCCGCGCATTTTATTACAATGGAATGAAGTTGAAATCTCTGGAAACGATGAAGGAGGTCTCTGTTTCAGGTTTGCCACCAAACCCCAAAATAGAAAACTTGAATTGGTCGCCGGATGGAATGAAAATGGGCTTTACGATAACCCTTTCTAATGGAATTGAACTTTGGGTTTTAGATTTGGAAACAGGCAAAGCCAAGCAGTATTCGAAAGCGGTGATCAATGATGCAATGTCAGGTGTTCCTTTTAAATGGCTCTCTGATAACAAGCGAATCATTTATAAAGCCATACTGTCAGATCGCGGAGATTCTCCTTCCAAGACCAAACTACCAACAGGTCCAGTCATTCAGGAGAACCTAGGAAAATCTGCTCCTGTCCGAACTTATCAGGATCTATTAAGAAACCAAACTGACGAAGCATTATTTCAATATTACACCTCAGCACAATTGATGCTACTAGATCTTGAATCCGGCGATAGCAAACCCTTTTCAGATCCCGGGATCATCAAAGGATTCAGTACCTCGCCAGATGGCAATTATCTTTTGGTGATGAGTATTCAGAAACCATTTTCTTACATTGTTCCAAATTCGAGGTTTCCTTATAATGTTGACGTCTATGACTTGAATGGTAAGTTGGTTAAAAATATCGCGAAGATTCCTTCCGCAGAAAATATACCTAAGGGATTTGGTGCAGTGAGAACAGGACCACGTAGTTTTAATTGGAGAGCAGATAAACCTGCAACGCTATATTGGGTAGAAGCACAAGACGGAGGCGACCCGAAAAAAGAAGCAGCAATCAGAGATCAATTGTATATGCAAGATGCTCCATTTATAGGAGAAGCGACAAAGAGTATTTCTTTTAAATTGCGATATGGAGGAGTCGAGTGGGCTGCAGATGACCTTGCCATTGCTTACGAATGGTGGTGGCAAAATCGACAAATCATCACCAGTACTTGGGAGCCAGGAAATTCAAAAGCGGAGAAAAATATTCTTTTTGATAGAAGTTGGGAGGACAGTTATAATGATCCAGGTGATTTTGAATCTAAAAAGAATGAATATGGCAGAACGGTTTTGTTGACTAATTCAGATCGTTCTATGCTTTGGCTTACTGGCCAGGGAGCGTCGCCGGAAGGGAATAGGCCATTTGTAGATCAATTCGATTTGAAAACGAAAAAGAGCGATAGACTGTGGCGTTCTGAAGCACCCTATTATGAAAGAGTAGCAGAAATTTTAGATCCTGAAAATAAAATCATTCTGACTAGAAAGGAATCTTCGGATGAACCCGCGAATTATTTTATTCGAGATTTAGGCAAAGGGACTTCTACACAAATTACGAAATTTGGAAATCCATATGAGGCATTAAAAGAAGTTAAAAAAGAAATGATAAAATACACCAGAGCAGATGGTGTAGAGCTAACAGGGACCCTTTATTTACCCCCTGGATACGATAAAGAACGGGATGGTCGTCTGCCGGTGTTTATGTGGGCTTATCCTCGTGAATTTAAAAGTGCAGATGCGGCTAGTCAGGTAAAAGATTCTCCCTATGAATTTATTAGACTGGGTTGGTGGTCACCACTTCCATGGGTGACGGAGGGTTATGCTGTTTTGGATGATTTTGGGATGCCAATTGTGGGGGAAGGAGATGAGGAACCAAATGAAACCTTCGTAGAGCAATTGAGAAGTGGAGCGCAGGCAGCTGTAGATAAACTCGTAGATATAGGCATCGCAGACAAAGATCGATTGGTCGTTGGTGGGCATTCATATGGAGCATTTATGACGGCCAATTTACTGGCCCATACGGATTTATTCGCTGCAGGAATTGCTCGGTCAGGAGCATATAATCGAACATTAACTCCTTTTGGATTTCAATCAGAAGAAAGAACTTTTTGGGAAGCACCGGAGACCTATTTTAAAATGTCTCCATTTATGCACGCAGATAAAATTAAAGAACCCTTGCTTTTGATACACGGAGAAGCAGACAATAATTCAGGTACTTATCCAATGCAAAGTGAACGTTTTTATGCGGCCCTGAAAGGACACGGTGCGACAGCTCGTTTGGTGATGTTGCCACATGAGAGTCATGGATATCGAGCTAGAGAATCCGTAATGCATATGTTGTGGGAGATGACGAGCTGGATGAATACTTATGTAAAGGATAAGAAAGCTGTGGATACAGTAAAAGAGCCGTAATGTTTTGAGACGCAAGTTTCTTGAACGAATCTAATATAAAAGGAAAGAGGAAATCTGTTGAAAAATTGATTTCCTCTTTTGTTTTTTCTGATCAGCTACAAGCCTTGAATAAAAAAGGAGACACCATATATATAGCATAACTATTTTTGTTGTTTTTTCTCCCTATAGGCGAGGTCATTGACTAGTAATTAAATATAAAGAGTATAAAATCTTTGAAAAACAATCATTGGTTAGCTTAAATCACGAAAAAAACGGACCGGAATTGTATAACAAACTAGCCCCCCAAAGGAAGAAAATTAGCCCCTTGAAACAACGAAAATCCAAACGAAAATCAGATTTCTAATATAAATTGCTCTAACACTTTAAAATATTATTATATAAAAACATACGAATATTTGATTGACTAGTAGTGTCACAGATTGGTCCGTTTAAGTAAACAAATAACTCTCGTTTAGATCATCTTGTGAGAGTAATCAATAAGCACACTTAAATTATTCAAATTAAAACTATTGGAGAATGAGAAAACTTACTACACAATCATTATTTTTTACCCTTATCTCCCTATTCTTTTTAAATACATCAAATGTACAAGCTGGGGTATCCTATGATGAGACATTGAATGTTGAAGAATATTCAGTTGGATTCCTTTTATCATGGAGTACAAAAGTAGAAGAGAACAATAAATATTTTCTTATAGAGCGATCTCTTGATGGCAAAACATTCAAGAATATTGGAAAAGTCGTTGCAGATGTTGATGCAGATAATAAAAGAAAATATTCCTTTGAAGATTTAATGTTGGGTTTAGAAACTGCACACTATAGATTGCGTCAAGTAGACGTGGATGGTACTTATAACTTTACAGAAGTTGTGTCGAGTACAAAATTCATAAAGTCTACTTTTACAATAAATACTTCTGAAGAAATGGAATCTAATATGTATGCTGTTACAATAGAATCATTAGAGGCTGCGAGCATGCAGATTATGCTTAACAACAGCGAAGGTGAAATTGTACAGAATATTGAAGCAAAGGTTGATAAAGGATTTACAGTAGTTCCAATCGATTTGTCTTTTGAAAATCCTGGAAACTACACAACTGTGCTAAAGATCGGAGGAGAAATGGAAACATTGAATCTAATCCGTCCAGAAGACAATAAAAAAGAAACCGCTTCTAAAGCTAAGAAAAGCAGAGGCTAAATAATAGAAAAATAAGACCACTTAAAAGAAGGTTACTTTGCCAATAGGCAGGTAACCTTTTTTTCGTTTTACCTTCGCTCGAAAGTTCGAGCTCCTCATGTGAATCCCACTCAAGACTTTCCACAGATTAAAAGAAAGAGCGCTTTCTTTGTCGTTTACTTATCATTTCTTTTTAGAAAAAAATAAATTCACTTTACTGGGCATTCTATTTTCATTAGTTTGCTAAACAATACGCTGCCTTTCTGAAATGCTTCCCTGTAAGCTGTTTACGAATTTTCAAATAGGAGTTATCTAACACCAGTCTCTAGTGTGAAAAATGAATCCCGTATTTATATTTCTTTTTGAAAATTATAAGTGAACAGTTGTTAAAACAAAACAACAACTTACGTAGCAAAATCACATCTAATGAAAGGTCTGTACCTAATGTTTATGGTATTGGGCATGATGCAAATGACATCTTGTACTGAGCAATCCGTTTCC
>CALIIW010000036.1 GCA_938018185.1 uncultured Saprospiraceae bacterium | reverse complement strand
AACTGTTTTGTTGTCTTTAGAAAAATCAGAAGGCATGTCCCATGCAGAGTGATGTGTCAATCTGGTCGCTTTACCACCTGAAGCCGGTATCACAAAAACATCAAAGTTGCCATACCTATTTGAAGCAAAGGCAATCTGTTTTCCATCATGAGACCAAACTGGATTAAAATCTCGAGCCTCATGCAGGGTGAGAGGAATGGCATCTCCCCCTGTACTGCTCACTTTATATAAATCGCCTTTGTAAGAAAACACAACTTGGCTTCCATCTGGGGAAATGGCGGCATACCGCATCCATAGAGGTGTTTCTTGAGCCTTTAGGGCTGTAATTAGGAATATAAGACAAATGGTAAATAGAATGTACTTTCTCATTATTTCTTTGGTTTTGCAATATGCAAAATACAAAAAGATAAGAAGAGAATGAGAGGATATGAGGTATTAACGTATTGTTTGATTTTTAGGACCTTTAAGGTGAGAAATGGCCTTTCTAAAATTTTGCGGTTTTACATTTTAAACCGTCACATTTCCCAAAAATCAGTTGAAAAATTCAAAGTTTCAACAGTCTCAGAAAAATAATTCTTGAATGGCATTTCAAATATTTTTCGACTTACAATAAGCCAATCTAGGTAAGCTTCGTAAATATCTTTTTTGGATTCATGGAGTCGCTTGTCTTTTTTGTATCGCAAAATCTGAATGTCAAGCAACATTAAAGGAGAAGTACTTGCGGAGCTCTCGTATCGGGACATCAAAACATCATTGGTGATTATGGATGATTCATTTTGAGATTTTATTAGTTCATAGATTTCGATTAATTCAATAACTTTTTGGTTAGCTATGTCTGTTTCGTATTGTTGTTCTTGGATATCGCTTTGATTATCTATATCTTCTTTAAGGGCATCAAGTTTTAATTCATTTAGTTTTAGTTTATTTCTACTCTTTGTCGGTAAGTTGATCCCAACACTGATGCTTACTTTTTCTCTAAAGACATCATCATGTGGGCCACCGTATCTCAATTGAACAAAATCTAATACATTTTGAGATTCTGCATTTTCCAGCGCAATTTCTTTTTGTATGATGGACTGGTCGAGATTTGTGATTTTATCTTTAAATTTATTTACAAATGCTTCCTGCTTTGAGCTAGAAAGGATTGATTTTATTTTTTCAATAGAAATCAATTCAGACGACACAGCCATCTTAGAGTTTCCTAGTTCTTGTGCAAGAATACCAGACTGATTTTTCGATTTTATTTTAGAAGTAAGAATCTGTAATTCTGTATTGTGTAGGTCATCTTCCGTATTCAATAACCTAAGAATGTTAAAATTGGGGATGTCTGTTTGCTTTCTATAAACTTTTACCTTGTCCTTTAGCAAGGCCGCCTCAGTATTTGCAAGTATAAGTTCTTTTTCGTTAAGATATAAGTTAAGCCAAAGAGTATAAGCATGCTCTAAGACATCTACTTTTAACTGATTTTGAACCAGCTGGGATTTTTGATAATAAGAATTGAATAATTCACGCTGGAGCTTTGGAAGTTTGAAGTTGCCTGGTCTTATTCTCAAGGCATATTCCTGCCGTTCCAATTCAAATTCATCGGTTTGTGTTCTGAATTGTAATTCATCAATGAAGAATGGCTTCAAAAATTCAAAATCTGAAGAAGGGAATTCTACAAAGTCTCTTTCTACATTCTTAATTACTGAATTGAAATATTGAGTAGAAGAAATTTCTTGAGCTAAGGAAGAAAAAGAGCAAACTAGAAAGAATAATATACTGAGTCTGAATTTATTCACCAGTAGGTTTTTTTGCTAGACTCTTTTTGTCTCCATTATTTGATATAATAGAACTTATTTTTTGCCCATTCATAAATTCAATAACAACTTTTTCTTTTTGAAGAAATTCATTGTTTGTAGGGATTTGAATCAAGACTTCTCTACCATAGGTTTTATACTCAGGATTTTTTCTGAGACGCTCTGGAATTTCAACAATTCTTGACCCCAATCCAGTTACAATTCCAACACATTGAAATTTATCACTTTTAGTAGATCTAACTAGAAGGCTGTCATTCAAATTTACTGACATAAGTAAATCTTCATGCACAAAGCCAGATACCAACGATGGATTTGGTTCATAAAAAGTAATCAGGGTTTTAAAGGAAGTTATGTTTTCTGCTTCTTTGCAATGCACATTTCCAATTAAACCATCCGTAGGTGCTATCAAAGATAATTTTTCAAGTTTGTTTTGGTTTCTCGTAATCTCAGCCTCTATGCTCTTAACCTTTTGTTTGAATGGGTTTTTGCTACTTGTTTTTTCTTTATTCAAGTTTGATAATTCAGCTTGAAATAAGGTTGTTAATCTTGCCTTTTCTCCATCTAATTTATTTATTTTTTCCTGCAAAGGATCATAGCTTATTTTTCTGCTTTCTGAATTCAATGTTTCCAAATCGGTAAACAAACTTTCTTGATAATTTTTTTCTGCAATTATTTCACTGATCTCAGCTTGAATTTCTGTTATCTCCGTTTGATGTTTGGTTTTAAGAAGATCTATTTTACGATCAACTTCAGCTTGCCAAAGTGTTTCTTTGATTTTTAATTCATCAATATTATTTTTCTCCTGACTTATGTCAAATTCAAAGTCTGTCTGCGAAACCTCAATCAACAATTGACCCTTCTTCACAAATTCACCTGGAGTAACTAGTATCTTGTCGACATGAACCGAATGGTCTAAATTTATTTCTGTCTCTTTATTCTCCGCAAAGCCATAAAAGAGAATGCTCTCCTTTGTGAAGCTGAGGCTAAATTTCCAAAGAAAAAATCCAACCACAATGGCTACTAGATATATAGGGTTAAATAACTTCATTATAAATCTTGCGTAGGTTGATTGTAAGTTAATCGAACTAGAAGCTGCTCATTTATTGCTTGCAAGTCATATACAAAGTCTCTATTGTTAATGCCTTTTTTAAGCTTTACCAAATAGCGTAAATCAGCATTGCTCCCTTTGACATTGTATTCTTTTAATTCAAAAGATTTGCAGTTTTGTTTTATTGTAGAATTAATTTTTTCC
>CALIIW010000035.1 GCA_938018185.1 uncultured Saprospiraceae bacterium | reverse complement strand
AATTTTGATAATAAAGATTGCTTTAAACTAATTATTTGCTATTCAGAAAGTAGTTTAATATTCTTCAAATTAAAATTAGCATAATGCCATTGTTTTAATTATTTTTGCGCTTTCTATTAAAGGAATATTAGCTCAGTTGGTTTAGAGCGCTGCCTTGACAGGGCAGAGGTCACTGGTTCGAATCCAGTATGTTCCACTAAAATTGTTCGTTTGTATCAGTTTTCATGATTAAAATCGAAAAGCCTAATTCCTTTCACTCCATTCAAGAGGAGTCATCCCAAATTCCTTTTTAAACACCCTACCAAAATAACTGGGATCATTAAAACCGGTTTCAAAGGCCACTGCAGATATGTTTTTTTCTGGACTTTTTAATAAGACCTTAGCCTTATTCATACGAATATAACGTATAAATTTATTGGGAGAAAGCCCTGTCAAAGCGGTCGTTTTACGATGTAATTGAGAATGACTCATTCCTATCTTTTTGCAAAATTTCTCTACATTAAATTCAACATCATCAAGGTGTAACTCAACGACCGCTTTGAGTTTGTTCATAAACTGACTTTCTGGAGAAGGAATTTTAGTAGATTCTTGAGTATCATTTTCACTGTTTGAGGCTGCAAAAGAAAGGAAGTGTCCTTGTAACTTACTCCGCAAGTCCAAAAGATTTTTTATCCGGACGATGAGCTCCTTTTTATGAAAGGGTTTGGCCAAGTAAGCATCTGCTCCTGTTTCTAATCCGATAAGCTTGCTATCAATATCTGCTTTGGCTGTAAGCATAATAACTGGGATGTGGCTGGTACGCTCATCAGCTTTCAAGGTCTTACAAACGGTATAACCATCTTTATACGGCATCATTACATCAGTGACGATTAAATCTGGTATGTTTTCAAAAGCTATGTCTATTCCTTCTTGTCCATCTCTTCCGACTATAATGTCATAAGTACCTTCTAAGCAAGCAGCTATATAAGTCACTACATCTTTGTTATCTTCTATTAGCAGAATTCTTGGCTTGGCTTGATATAGGTGTTCGCCATTTTTATTATGGGCTATTGGAATTACAGATTCTGAATTAGTTATCTTGAATGCTGTCAATTCACTACTAGGTAAAGTGGATTTCTGTGCTTCATTTCTTACGGGAAGTAAAAGCTTAAAAACTGTTTCTTTACCTACTTTACTTTTGACAGTTATTTCCCCTTCCATTAAACCAACGAGCTCTTTTACAAGCGCAAGGCCGATTCCTGACCCTTCCTTTTGTCTAGTGGATGAATCATCCACTTGATAAAAGCGATCAAAAATAAATGGAAGCTGCTCCTCCGTAATTCCAAGACCATTATCCCGAATAGTAATTTGAAGGAAAGGCATTTTACGAAAACTGCTTCCTTTTTCTAGCAATTGAACATGCTTTATGTCCACATAAACATGTCCTTCATTTGGTGTAAATTTTAATGCATTGGACAGAAGGTTTATGATCACTTGTTGTATTTTTTCAGAGTCATAATCCATTATCACCTCATCTTCATCTGCGTAAAAATGCAATTGAATCTTTTTACTTTCTGCAAAGGAATGTATGCTTTCCACTAAATATTTCAAATAAGGAATAATATTGCCCTGCTCCTGATGAAGTGCTATTTTTCCACTCTCTAATTTACTTAAATCCAAAAGTTGGTTTACCAAACTCAATAATCTGTTGGCATTTCGTTCTATCATTAACAAGCCCTCATCCAACCATGCTTTAGGATTCTCTTTGACCTGAGCTGCCATGCCTGAAATAACAGTCAACGGTGTGCGAAACTCGTGTGTTATATTGGTGTAAAGACGAGTCTTTAGATTGTCGAGCTCTACGAGTTGTTCATTGGCCTTCCGTTTTTGCTGACCGTTTCTATACATCTGGAAAAGAAGAAGACTAAACAGTAAAAAACCGCCTATACTCAACCACTGGATAGTTTTCTGTTTAGATATGGTTTGATTTTGTGCAGCTATTGTAAGTTGTTTTTTCTCACCCTCATATTTAGCCTCTAAATCTATCATCTTCATCTTAGATTCATGAATTCTATCTTTGACATAAAATTCATGGTTAAGCTTGTTATAGTGATAGGCAGAATCCCATTGGTTTAATTTAGCATAACTACGCTCAACGTACTCATAATCAAAAGATAAATAGGGATTAATATCAGCTAGTGAATCGTTTATACTTTCTTTTAGTATATCTATAGAGGCTTCATACTTTCCTTGTTCATATTTGTTTCTACCATTTAACATGTCAAGATTTTGTTGTTGCCTAGTGGAGAGGTCATTCCATAATTCATCCTTGATGTGATTAATATCGATATCGGCCTCTTCGTATTTTTGAAATCGTTGAGACAGTAATATTCTACTAAACAATGCATTTGAAAGATCATATGCATTTTTTGATGTGTCTTTTTCGATTAGAGCTAAAGATTTATTCATGATACTTAGAGACTCTTCATAATCATACAAACCATACTTAGCAATATCAGCATAACATTTTGCTAATGCCTTATTGTTTTTATTTTTTTCAAATACCTCTACAGCTTTTTTAGAAAATTCGACTCCTTTAGAATTTTCTTTGAAGTTGTACATCGTTCTAGCCATTCTTTTATAAGTCTGTCCTTGACAATCTTCATCGTCTATCTTATGGCATAGATCTAGGGCTTCATAACCATGCTTCAGGGCTTTGTCAGCAGCATTGTTGATGGCATATGACTCTATCAGTGTATGCATCAAGTCTATTTGACGTTTCAATTTTTTAGAGCTCTTAAATAGTTCTAAGGATTTTTCATGGGCGATTTCAGACTTATCTTTTTGGCTCAGGATAATATAGACCCAGCCCAGTTTGTTGTAGTACTCCCCTTCCCAAGATGAAAGTTTAAGCCCATGAGCGAGATTTATCCCTTTGTGTATATATTCTATAGATATATCTGCTAGCTCGTGATTTTTTGAATCAATCGATTCAAGTAGACTGATGAGTCGCAATGTGTCGTGAGCTGATGAATTAAAGATATTTGAAAGCTGTTCTTCATACTCAACTATTTCGGATGTCGAGACTTGAGCATGAGTAACAGCAATGCCCAATAGTTGAAAATAAAATATTATTATTAATCTTAAATAAAGCGACATTGCTACAATATGTTTATTTCTATAAAATATGACAGGCAGAATCTTGGTCGTACTCTGCACTAGATTTGGTTTATTTTTTGGATATAGAAATACTTTAAAAGCACGCTCTTCATCTAAAGTAATCAAAATTTTGCAAATTTAAATATGCCTTTTTGCTTAATAATAAAAAGCTAAATGAAGGAGCTGTTATACCCTGTCACTTCCTATAGTTTTACTTACATCATTTCCTAAAATCAATTTGTCACTAGAAAATTTAAAGATGTCACAAGTCAGAATTTTTATTGAATAAAATTAATAGGATTGCAAAGTAGCTGCAATTGAATTCTATTTTAAGATGATTTAATCGACCTGAACTACACATGATCTTGCCAACAGAAACCAAGATTTAAACTCTAAAAAATTGCGATTTGGGCAGTTTGTCCGAGCATTTGGGTAAAACGTCCCAGCTATTTTTTTCAACAAACTCCAAATTGCATCATCAATATTTAATAAAAAGTAATTAGTAAAACTTAAAAAACCAAATGCCCAAAAAACAAAAAAAGGATAGCCCTAAAAGCTGTTCTATAGTCTTATCAATTTTATTTTTTAACTCTATGAGAGGAAGTCTTAAATAAAAAAACAGCATTCTCTTATTTAAAAAAATCATTATTATGAAAACATTTATTTCCATTATCCTCAAGCTCGCTCTATGTACGCTTTGTTTCCTTTTCACCCAAAACGCACAGGCGCAGCAAAGCGATGTATATGATTCAGGAACGGTATGGACTTTATCTACCATCCGCATCGATGCTAATATGGACGACGAATACCTCAAGCGACTAAGCAAGACTTGGAAAGCCACAATGGATGAGGCGAAAAAAGAACAACTCATTCTTAATTACAAAGTATTGTTTGGCACTGCTGCCAATCCCGACGACTACAACCTTCTGCTTATGGTAGAATTTAGCAGTTTAGGTAGCATGGACCCTGACCCTGCCAAAGATGCCAAATGGAAAGCAATCACAGATCGTGTTGAAACCAATCCTAACTATAAGGACATTATCCAAACCTATGGAAAAATCAGACAATGGTTTGGGCAGAAGGTTATGCGAGAGATTTTTCTAAAGTAAACACCTTTTATTTAGGGATAAAGTACTTTGCTTTTGATAAGAGTTCAACTTAACAAATGAATTTCTGTCAAAAAAATAAAAGCGAATCAACAAATTAGATGCCACAAAACCAACATAACTAATTTATTACCTCACTAAGATGAAGGCTAAAAAAAACCGCCAAGAGATAATAACGGAGGAACAGCTATGGCAGCCGACAGAAGTGCGAGTTATAGAAGTGTAACGCTTGGACAAAATGGCGGTATTCCTTCCAAAGCTTTCGCTAGTTCTGTTAATGCAGATTATATTGGTTTAAATAAGAATAGTCATCAATTGGAAGGATCAGATTATGTATCATGGGAAATGGCAGGCATGGTCTCTCTGGGAATGGGTGAGAATGGATGGGCAGGTGGAGGTGTAAATGCTGATGCAGCATTTAATTTTCATTTACCTAAAGCTACTTTGTCTATCGATGAAAAAACGATCGTGAAGGATGGTAAGTTACAATAGCACATGCTATCTAAACAAGGTTTACTAAACTTTAAAAGTTTAGTAAACCTGTTAGCCTAATGCAATATGGCAAAAGAGTAAAACAGGATAAAGTAAGCTCCTTTTTTGCCAGACAAAGCATTTGAAATCGATGTTATTAGCATATCAAAAGAGATTTTATTTACTAATAGGAAATAAAAATTAGTTCAACAAACCAAATGAAATTTAAAATTCCCCATGTCTTTATTTTCCTCTCAGGCATCATTCTTTTTTGTGCGGCACTTACTTATGTCATTCCTTCAGGATCTTTTGAGCGGACGACTCGGATGTATGGTAAAATCGAACAAAGTGTAGTGGTACCCGGAAGCTATCAGGAACTGCCCAAGCATTTTTCTATCAAAGGAATTTTCATAAATGAAAAAGTAACAGGAAAGGCATCGCCAATTTCATTATTGGGCATACTAACGGCTATTCCAAAAGGAATGCAACAATCAGCTGCTTTGATATTTTTTATTTTTATTGTGGGCGCTGTTTTTAATGTTATAATTTATACTGGAACCATCAATGCAGTATTGTTCTTTTTAATTCAAAAATTTAGAGATGATCAAAACAAATTATTCTTCTTAGTTTTTCTCGCTATTTCCTTAATGACTTCCATTATGGGTGTGGTCTCAGAATTAATTCCTTTGATACCAATTTTCCTATTGCTGTCTAAGGAATTTGGCTATGATCGAATGTTTGGTTTTGCTTTGATCACTTTACCGATATTCATAGGATGGACTGCTTCTATTACAAATCCATTTAATGTAACCATTGCCCAACAAATCGCAGAGCTGCCTTTAGGTAGTGGGATGGGCTTGCGGATAGTGCTCTTTATTGTGTTTTTGGGGATTGGTTTTAATTACCTAATTCGATATGGAAAAAGGGTAAAACAGAATAAATCTAATTCCTTCCTATCTGACGATGCTTTTGAATTTGAAGGCGTTAAGAACATCGAAAAACAAAATTTTACTTCCAAACATTTTTTGACCTTGGCTACACTTGTCGTTGGCTATACGATTATTATGGCCGCTGTGCAGACGAGTGGTTGGGGATTGATAGAGATGACTGGTGGTTTTATTGGCATAGGAATTTTGGTCATAATGATCAATGGCTTATCCGGTGATGAATCTATGAAAGCATTTGTGAACGGTTTGGAAATGATGATCATCCCTGCACTTGTTGTAGGAGTTGCTCGAGCCATATCGGTGGTGATGCAGGACGGCATGATCGTTGACACTATTTTGGCTCAGGTCTCTACTGGATTAATGAAAATGCCAAAATTTGTAGCTGGAGAAGGCATGCTTATTTTTCAAACGATATTAAACTTTTTCATACCATCCGCCTCTGGTCAGGCACTTGTCTCTATGCCTTTGATGACACCTCTGTCTGATCTACTAGGGATTTCCCGACAAATTGCTGTACTGGCTTATGTTCTAGGAGATGGTCTTTCTAATATTGTTATTCCAACCAATGGAGTCCTTATGGCAATGTTGGGACTGGCGGGTATTTCTTTCGAAAAGTGGTTTCGCTTTGTTTTACCCTTATTTATGATTTTGACTGCAATTGCAATGATTACTTTGTTAATAGCTATTTGGGTTGGGTATTGAAATTGAATTGCTAAGAAGAAAAAAAAAATAACATGAAATCAAACCCTATAAATTCAAGCAATAGAATTATCTTCTTAGACATTTTGCGTGGTTTGGCTATTCTATTTATTTTTATAGCCAATTGTTATACCTTCTCCGGATGGTGGTCTATTCCGGATGACATCACAAGCCAAATGAATGGCTCCCAAATCAACTCGATTTTAAAACAACTTACTGCTGTCTTTATTGATGGCAAATGGTATTCCATATTTTCTATACTTTTTGGAATTGGCTTTGTTATTCAATATGAAAATGCTCAGGCTAAAAACCAGTCTTTCCCTGCTTTTTTTAGCAAAAGAATGTTTGGCTTATTGTTTTTTGGATTGATACACCTTTTCTTTCTGTGGGTGGGAGACATCCTCACTCTATATGCGCTAACCGGATTCATATTAATTTATTTCAGGAATCACGGCAATAAACAATTATTGATTTGGTCTGGTGTTTTACTGCTTATGCCAGTTGTACATCTATTGTTAATGATAGGTTTTGATAACTTTTATCCTTTACTAATATTAAATAAACTTGAAACCTATTTTTTATATCATAAGATCCCTTTTGAAGTTGTTGACGGTCAATTTGATTTATATGCTTTCGCAAAAACTTGGATAGAAAGTAATACATGGAAAGATTTTTTTACAATTAATTTTGGCATGCCACTTATGAGAACACTGCGCATCCTAATGGAAGGTCGAATATTTAAAGTGCTGGCCTGCTTTTTAATTGGCATCTGGACTGGAAGAATGATTTTAAAAAATGACATATTACAAAACAAATCACTGCTTAAAAAAATCGCAGTATTCGGGTTCCTGATTGGGATCCCAATGAACATTCTCTTGGCTGTAGCAAAAACACAGTCCGGTCAATATTGGACTATAATCAATTTTGTAAGTTATGCTTTTGGAGTGGTACCACTTGCCTGTGCTTATGTGGCATCTTTAGCCCTCTTGTTAAATTCGGGCCACAAGTATTTATCCATCTTCGCTCCAGTAGGTCAAATGGCGATGAGTAATTATATTTTTCAAACGATCATTTCCATACTAATTTTCTACGGGGTTGGATTGGGGCTGGCTTTTAAAACGCCCTTATGGCAAGTTCTACTGATCGTATTATTAATCTACCTCTTGCAAATTATTTTTAGCACAGTATGGCTTCGACATTTTAGATTCGGTCCTTTAGAATGGTTGTGGAGAATGATGACTTATCAAAAATACATTAGCAATAGGAAATGAACAAGAGTTAAAACAAGTCCTAATATGTTTAAGGACATGAAAGCAACTAGTGTGAAATCTATGCTTCAGATCGACTTGAAATTAGTTTTTATTTCAAAAATCTAATATTTTTCAACATTTTATTTGTTAATTTCGCTAATCTCCCGTATCTTTTACCGGACAGTAGCGTTATGGCGTTATTTTATTAACCATTAAACCTGAAAGCCTATGATGAATGAACTTGTTAAGTCGATTATGACTACGGACCTGGTAACAATCTCACCAGAAGATAGATTGGACAATGTCAGGCAAGTTTTTATGGATAATGCTGTGCACCATCTACCTGTAGTAAATGAAGGTAAGATTGTCGGCATTGTAACTACTTATGACATTTGGAAAAATGAAATCGCCCCTCAAGATTACGCAACTACTGAAGTGAGACAGATTATGACTACGCAGATCGCCAAAATTGGCCCTGAGGATAAAATCGGGACTGCGGCAGAGTTGTTTTTAGACAAACGCTTTCATGCCCTTCCAATCGTTGATGAAGAAGATACCTTGTTAGGAATAGTTTCGAGTTTTGATGTGCTATTGTATGAATACAAAAAAGAATACCCCAACCCTATCCTATATAAGCATCTCTTTGAAGATAATAAAGGTCAACAAAGAATGCCTGCTTAATTTTATTAAGCAATTAACATTACTAATTCTTGGCACTCCGATCGGAGTGCCTTTTTTTTATTCAGGATAAGAAACTGCGATAGTCCCACTTGCATTCTCTAAGAAAATCTGCTCCAAACCATCCACCGATTGCAACCAACAGTTCATTGTAACTTCTAATTTGCTACTTTTCAAACCATCAGGATTGTTAATAAATGGTTCGATATTTTGTACTTCAAATGAGCTTGAAGCATTCTGTCCGATTGAATTATAAACGTTTCCATCCTCATCGGTATATTCTATCAATACCGTTTTTAACGCTTCACTGCCCCCAGAGACAATCTCTGTGGTCAAATTACTGTATATAGAATTAAATTGATGATCAAAGAAGAAATCAAAAGAAATACTAACGCAGTCTTCTACGACTAATTCTCCATCTTTAAAAATACTTACACAGTATTTGTGAAAGCAATCTGGTAATACATCTTCGTACTTAACCAAAAGAAATGGTTCCGTACTTCCATCATCCCAAAGGTATTCAAAGGTCCCAGGCAGTGGTTCAAAAAATGAAGTATTTAAAATAATACCTTCATCTACAGAATCCTTTATTATAAACACCTCTGAGAAAAGAGGTGCATCAAATTTATCCTGTAAATAATACTTTCTTGAAGCTAGTAATTCACCATTAATAATATATTCTATCAATATCCATTCTTCTTCTAAGGGCAAAATGGTATTAAGATGATTAGTAAATTCATCCAATTCCAGGATCATTTCTGATGAAGTTGATATTATTAAATCCTCTCCAAAAAATGGAAAAACATATAAATCAATTGCAGTACCTATTACTTCATTATAGCCATTAAAATATTCATAAGAACTAATATCGATTGCATCCAATTGAATTTCTGATGTTGAATTTCTAATTTCTTGATCTCTAATTTCTATTTTGAATGATTCTTCATTTAATTCTTCTTGGCAGTTTTCATCAAATGTAAATGCTCCCCAAAATGAATACACACCTAAGTGGTCTAAATTATAGTTTGAAATTAACTTATAACAGTCCGTTCCTGCTGCAAAGTTTAATTGTTTATCTCCCAAATTCATTTGAAAATCAAGACTAGGAGTTACTTGAAGATTATCTTCTGGCTCAGGAATCTCAATTTTATTACAAGAAAATAAACTTAGCATTAAGACTATGCTCGTTAAAATTAAAACAATATTTTTCATCATTAAAATTTATAATGTAATTGAATCTCACCCAACAGCGGATTATCTTCAAACAATATATTTTCATCAAACTCATTCCTTTCAGCAATTTCTTGCAATAGATAATTTAACTGAAAGGCCAAAGAGAACCTTTTCCCAATAGCAGCCTTGTATCCTAGTAAAGCAGACCATTGAAAATTATTGAAGCCATCTTTATTTATTATTCCTAAAGAAGTTACAGACTGAGTGGCCAAAATATTTTCTGTTGACCCAAAGCCGTTAACATTATTATCTTGATAAAGTCTGCCTAGTACCGAAATTAAATAATCTCCAGAAATCCCCCCAATGATTTCCCCATTCTTCATCTTCCTATTTAACTTCAAAGTTAAGCCTCCAAGGCTCAAATATTCCGGGACAAGGCCATAATTTATTTGCTCTTTTGCATAAGCATAACTTATGTAATTTTCTTGTTCTGAAAGATTATAAGAGCCTCCTCGCAAAGTATAAGAAGCTGCAGCTGTCCAAGACCAATTTTCATTGATTGCCCTTTCTACATCTAAACCAAAAGTATAAGATACGAGTTTATTTTTTGTTCTTGATTCATAAGGATAAAGTTCTGTCGATATAAATAAGCCAGCAATAACTTTTTTCTCCTTTTTTACTTCAATTACACTGACTGACTCTTTCTTATCCGCTGTGGAAGTAGCTGAAAGATCTGAATTTTGCTGCTCTGTCTCGGTAGAAGAGATTTCATCAATTTGTTGTTTTTCATTCGATGAAATAGCTACCGATGGGGTGATTTGTTTTTGATCAGCTTGGTTTTCTTTTAACAGGTCCGTATTTGATTCTGTTTCAATTGGCAAACCAGTCTTAACTTGAGTATCAAGTTCTGGAACTTGATTTACCTCATGCTCTTGGTTAGTAGTGGGTAAAACAATAAGATTAGGGATCATTTTTGTTTCAGACATCTGAACTTCTCTTGAATAAGAGCTAGCCGATGGCTTTGAGTTTGAATCTAAATTCTCTGTCGTTTTCTTTGGGCTACTAATATCAGTATTCAATTTAGCTTTCGCGAATTTGTTTGACGTAGTTTTATTTATTTCGTTCCTATCAAGATTTACAGTACTTGATTTCTGTATATTATTTTTTGGTTTTAAAATCTCTATTTTTCTAGTAAAATTATTAGATGATTTTTTGGTATTAGGATCAGCTAATTCTTTTACTTCAATAGATTCAATGTTTTTTGAATTATTTTCTACTAAATCCAAATTTTTCTCCTTTATTTTCTCTTTACTGTCATTAGATACTATTTCTTCAATTTTAGCAGTGAGTGAATTTGTAACAATAAGTTCATTTATTTCTTTATTGAAAGAACCATTGACTAAGAATATGATAGTCGGAATCAACAATAGAGAAGCCGTCAATAGCTTCCACAGCATCAACTTTGGTTTATTGGCTTCTTCTTGTTCATCTTTGTATTGCAAAAATGAGTTCCATTCTGAAAGCCCAACTTTTTCTCTTTGGGAATCAAAGGAGTCCTGAAACAATTTATCTATATCATGATTTGACATAGTTCTTAGTTTTAAGATTAAAATAATGAGTTACTTTTTTCTGTAGTGTCTTTCTTGCTTCATGCAAGAGCCATTTTGATGTCCCCACACTTAAATCAAGCATCTTTCCGCATTCTTTATGTGTGTGGCCATCAATAACAAGTAAGTTAAACACCAATCTTTGATTTTCCGGAAGACTATGTATCATCTTCTTTAAAACTTCAATATCAATTTGACTGCTGTCTATTTTTGATTTTGAATCTGGCATTATTTCCAATGCTTCTCCAGTTAGTTCCAATTGGATCTTTTGCCTTTGCTGTTTTCTAAATTCATCAATAATAGTATTAACAGAAATTCTTTTGACCCAAGCTTTAAATGAGTTATTCGTACTGTACGTTTCTATCTTTAACAAGACTTTATGGAAGATCTTATTAGAAACTTCTTTCGCATCATCATGATTTTTATAATATCTCAAACATATAGCTAGGATGAAACCAAAGCACAATTGAAATAATTCAAATTGTGCTCTTCGATCACCACTTTTACAAGCTATTATTATTTGCTTATCGATATTCATTCAATCAGGTAAAATTTCTTTGAAATGAATTTTGGTCGTGCCAAACATAAGCACGACCAAATTCACTTTTTAATGACTATTCACTTTAACTATCAATTTATTGCTTTATAATTCTTTGGGTAGAAACTTTACCCTCTGATATTACATTCACAAAGTATATGCCTGTATTAAGCTTACCCAAATTAATGTTAAGCTTATTCGATCCTTTTTCCAAAACTAAAGTGGAAGCTGTCACGATGTTGCCATAAATATCCGCGATCTTTATCTCAGCACCTGAATTATCTCTATTTTCAAATAATATTTCTACGCTTATTTCATTACCTGTTACCGGATTAGGGAAGACTGATTTAATTTCAAGCTTGCCTTGAGGTCTCACAACTGATCCACCTTCAACAATTGGGTTGTATTGTTCATTTGCTGCAGCTCCAATTACTCCACCAGTATATCCATCACAATCTACGGTTTCAAGCCCAAAACAATCTGCCAAGCATTGATTTGGCAATTCACATAACTCACCGTCTACTTCGACACAAACTGGTTCATCAGTAGGCAATATTTCACAATCACATGGATCTGTCCATGTACTATCTTGTGGCCATTCTAAATCATCGCATTCAACAACATCATCTGTCGTAAATCCTTCACATTCTGCAAAACATAAATTCGGGAATGGCATTGTAAATCCACCTTCCACTTCGATACAGATCCATTCTGCTTCTGGATCAAATTCACAATCGCAAGGGTCGGTCCAAGTGCTATCTTGTGGCCAATCTAAATCATCACATGCTATAACATCTGCTTCTGTATAACCTTCACATTCCGCAAAACATAAATTTGGGAAAGGCATTGCAAATCCATCTTCTACTTCAATACAGATCCATTCTACTTCTTGATCAATATCACAGTCACATGGTGATGGTTCTGGCCAATCATTATCATCACATGCTACAACATTTTCTTCTGTATATCCTTCACATTCTGCAAAACATAAATTCGGAAAAGGCATTACAAATCCATCTTCTACTTCTACACAGATCCATTCTGCTTCTAGATCAATTTCACAATCACATGGTGATGGCTCTGGCCAATCAACATCGTCGCAGGCTACTACATCTGCTTCTGTAAATCCATCACATTCTGCAAAACATAAACTTGGATAAGGAACTGAAAATCCTTCTTCTATTTCTATACAAATCCATTCTGCTTCCGGATCAATTTCACAATCACATGGTGATGGTTCTGGCCAGTCAGTATCATTACAGGCAACTACATCTGCCTCTGTATACCCTAAGCATTCAGCAAAACATAAATTTGGAAATTGACAAATAGTGTTAAATTCAACATCCGTTAATACACAAATAAATTCTTCTTCTGGATTAATTTCACAATCGCAATCTACCCAGGTACTATCTTGAGGAAAAGGATCGATCTCACCACAATCAACGTATGAATCTGGTCCAAAACCCCAGCATTCAGCAAAACAGTCGTTTGGCAATGGCAATACTATTCCTTGTTCAATTTCAACACATACTGGAATATCCTCTGGCAAGATTTCACATCCGCAATCCTCTTGGGCGTGCAAGCCGAAAAACAGGAGACTCAGTACAATTAATAATAAATTCTTTTTCATGTTTTTAATTTTAATATTTTTATAATCTATACTCACCAAGACGGCATTTTAAACTATCAGGTTGGGATTCATGAATTTTTCTTGAAAATAATTTTGTAATTTGGACAAGCTATTCTGGCATAAAAGCCCATTCTTTAAATTAAACTACTATAAAATGCGATTAATTCTCTCTTTTCTTCTTACCATAATTGTAAGTTCAATTATAGCGCAGCATCCTAATTTAGTCCCTCATAGCTTTCAAATTACAAATGAAACTGAAGTAAAAATACAGTATGACCCACATAATGTAAATTCAGATGCACGATCTTCTATGGAAATTCATCCTGAGTTGGCTGCAAGATTTCAATTTATTTTAGATTCTTGTTACAATGAAACTGGAGCTGTGGGAGTATCAGCCTCTGTGAATATTCCAGATGGTATATGGAATGGTGTACAAGGGGAAGCGTCCATTGAGAGAGCAGTTGAGAAAACGGATATATTTGGTGTGGGCTCTGTGACTAAGACCATTACATCTGCAGCAATTTTCAAACTACAAGAAGCAGATCTTCTAAGCCTTGATGATGCGATTGTTGATTGGATTCCAAACATTGGAGATTACACTTTTATCGATCCCTCAGCAAAGATTTATCAATTGCTGCAACATACGAGTGGTATATTTGACTATACTTCACACCCGAGTTTTGCCGATTCAATATATGGAGGAGACTTCACACGAGTTTGGACACCAACAGAAATTCTAGAGAAATTTTTAGATGCGCCTGTTTTTATAACTGGACAAAGTTGGGCATACAGCAATACGAATTACTTGTTGCTTGGATTAATCATTGAATCGGCAGCTGGAGTTCCCTATCATGAATATGTCAGGTCAGCAATTTTAGAACCAATTGGATTAACAGATATTCGACTTTTCCCATATGAACAAATTGCTTCTGAGCATGCACATATATATGTTGACTTAATGAATGATGGCTCGATAGATGATATTGATGCAGCAGGTGTAGATTACGAATCAATTTTTTCTTCTGCATGGGCTGCAGGAGCCTATACTGCTTCTGCTGAAGATATTACCACTTTTGCTAAACTGCTTTACAGCGGTCAAATCCTGAATCAATCATCCATGGATCAACTTTTTGGAGAATATCCTTTAGGAGGAAATGCTGGTTACGGTATGGGAGTAATCATTTATTCAGACGCAGAAGGTAATCCGTATCTGTACGGGCATAATGGAGCCATCTTTTATTCTTCCAATGTGTTCTATTTTCCTGCTAAGGATTTAGCCATTTCTCTATTGGCAAATTCTAATAATGTGAATGCTAACATCACAATCAATTACTTATCTGATATGATCCAAGCTTGTATTGACTTTGTACCAAGTACGACAAGTAAAGAAAAAACAATTACTGTTGAAGGAATAAAAATTATGCCTAACCCAAGTTCTGAATCGATTAACATTAGGTATAATTTGCTAAGGAATACAGAACTTGACATTTTTGTAACGGATGCATCTGGGAAAAGAGTTTCACAAATAGCTACTGGTCTACATTTCGCTGGCGCGAATGAAATTAGATGGGATGCTGTGGAGCAATTGTCCAATGGTATTTACTTTTTAGAAATTGTTGGCGAGGGTGTTTTGGAAACAAAGGTTTTTGTGAAGGAGTAGGTTAGTTGTGAGATGTCAGATGTGAGATGTCAGATGTGAGATGTCAGATGTCAGATGTCAGATGTGAGATGTGAGATGTCAGATGTGAGATGTCAGATGTCAGATGTCGGATATCGGATATCGGATATCGGATGTCGGATGTTTCTTCCTGCCTGAGGTTGACAAAGGTTAATTAATTATTTACTTATTTTTCTTTTTGTGAATCCTGCAAATCCATCAATAGAAATTAATGACATAAAAAAATGGTCCGGCGAATAGCAAAATATAATTTACTTATTGTATCTTAAGTCTTCAATTAATTCTTTACTTTTCTGAAAGATGAAAAACCAATCCCACTCTTAATCTTTCATATTAGAATTAACAAGTACCAACCTCAAATAAAACTGAATGAAATAATTGCAACCTACTTAAATGGGAAGATATTTTTATTAACTAAATTTTTATTATGAGAGTATTAAGGACTTATTTATTTTTTGGCATCCTGTTATTTATATCGGGCTGCAAACACGATAAAATTGAACCGATTTTATCTGAAGCTGAACAAATTGATTCTAAATATGAGGCTTCATTACTTGACTTACTTAATGATGGTGAGGACCTAAGTAAGTATTTTGGCCAAAACCATTATGAGGGAGCTTCTCCTACATCGACAATGGAAGGATCTAGATCTAGTCTTAGTTTCAACTATGACTCTGCTGATTTTCTAGCATCTTGTCCTGATTTGTCGAACGAAGATTTTAATGAGGCCCCTTTACTAATATTTGATTGTTTTGACAGCTTTGCTGATCCTTTAGATGAAAACAGCAATGACACTTTCCAGCCAGGGGACATTACATCTGGAATATCATTTAGTGCCATTGATAATAAAGGATTTGATGATCCTTTAGATTTAAGTATTGTAACTAATTGTACTTTTTTACCAGATTTAGCAGGAGAGAAAGTCTTAATTGCCAACTACCAACTTGATGATTTAATAATTGATTTTGACCCTGCAATTACTGCATTTGGAGCTGACTTCCTTCGTCTTGGAGGAGGAATTATTGAATTAGAATTTATTGGGGATGCTGGTACATTGGGTAATACTTCATTATCCGTAAACTATGATGAGAGTTCATTTTTAAGTGTCCAATCTACTGATCCAATTACTCAAATTAAAATAACTTCAGTAGCTGGTAGTCCAGGTCCTGAGGGAATTGATAATATTTATTTCGGAACTTGTGATGCAGACGGTGATGGATGTCCTGACAGTACAGATCCACACCCCAATTCCATGCTTGATCCAAATATTGTTATTGATGGATGTGATTCTGGGGTAACAAATTCATTTGTAAATGAATGCAGTACCATGTTAGATTTTATTTTTGAAGAAGGTTCTTCAACGACAAATAAAGGTGTGTTTTTAAAAGCAGTTAAGAACTTAACAAAAGATTGGGTCAAAGCAGGACTAATCACTAATCAAGAAAAAGGGCAAATTATTTTTTGTGCAACCCAAGCAGACCTCCCACTAAGCTAACACTATAATATCAACCAAAAATTAAAAAGAGGCTGTCTTCTAAGAAGGCAGTCTCTTTTTTCCGAAGGACTTATTTATAACAATCATTAATTATGGCTATTTCCGGCCTTATACCATTTATGTTTTAGAATGTCTTAAAAATACTCACAATAGCCACGATTATCGCTGCGTTTTTCACCTTGATCTTGAATAATTCTTTTCAAAATCTAAAGTGACATCTTAAACCAGAACTGGCATTACTACTCAAGCACTACCAGTGTCTTAGTCAAAAACTTGCCATCTACTTTTATTAATACTTGATAGGTGGCAGAAGCCCATTGTTTGGCATCGATCTTTATTTGTCCTTCATTCTGTAAGGCTGGACTTGTTTCTAATATTAATTTTCCTGACAAATCAAATACTTGAACTTGAATTGATTTAACAGCATCAAAATTATAATCAACAAAACTAAGATCATTCGTTGGGTTAGGACTTAGAAGGATTGACTCCGTAGGTGCAAGAACTAAAGTAGAAGTCAATTCCGTTATTTCGATTTCTGTTGTGACAATGGTACAGCCGTTTGCATCTACAATTTCAACTTGATAGAATCCTGCTTCGGCTCCTGCTAAGTCTTCGTCTGTGGACACAAGTGTACCATCTAAATACCAACTGAATGCATAAGGTGGTGTACCACCTTGGACATCAATAAGAATTTCTCCGTTTGCAGCGGAAGCAGTCGATGGGATGATCTCTTCTACATTAAACTCTAGTGCTGTAGGTTGTAAGATTTCGAAGTATTCAATTTTTTCGCAGCCATTCAAATCTGTTACAGTCACCTCATAACTGCCTGCTCCTAACTCTTCAGTAGTACCTCCAGTGGCACCATTACTCCATTGGACGAAATAATCAGGTGTCCCACCACTAACAAGGGCAGATGCAGATCCTTCATTTAAACTTCCAAAACAAGCAAGATCTGTTGTAGTTACATCAATCATTATTTCTGGTGCATCTTCAATGGTGAATTCAACTACTGTATTACAACCGTTAGCATCGCTTACAGTTACAGAATAGTCCCCAGCTGATAAATCATCGGCAAATTGACCATATTCCCCAATGCTCCATTCAAATTCATATCCTGGCGTTCCTCCATTGATATTTATTTCAGCTGTGCCATTGGCAGCAGAATAACACAAAGTTGTTGATGTGTTAGCATCTAAGGAAATTGCTTTTACTCGAATTACATCAAAGCTGCATTCAGCAACATTGCCAGATGCATCTGTAGCTTTATAAGTTATTGTGGTTTCACCCTCTTCGAAAATAGAACCAGAAGCCGGACCACTTATCAGTTCCATGGAGACTTGGTCGGGAAAGCAATTATCTAGAGCCTCAGGTATATTGTATTCAGCGTATCCATCACAGCTGGCAACGATGACATTTTGAGGACAGAAAATCGTTGGCACAACATCATCTATGACAGTCACTATGAACGTTTCTGTACTTACATTTGAATTTATATCCATGGCTGTGAAAACAATTTCATTCTCACCTAGGTCTTCGCAAGTAAATAAGCTTTGGGATAAATCCATATTGCCCAAAGCACAATTGTCAGTGGTCCCATTATCTACTTGTTCAACTTCCAGGTAAGCTTCTCCTCCATTATTTAATCTCAATGTTATGCTGCTAAGGCTGATCTCGGGAGCCTCTTCATCATTTGCAGTAACTTCAAAGTTTTCAGAAACTTCGCAGCCATTTTCGTCTGTTATAACAACAGAATAAGTACCTACACTTAAGTCATTTATCTCCATTCCAGTTTCTCCATTTGACCAATTTATTTCGTAGCTTCCTGTACCGCCAGAAGGTTCAATACTTATTTGTGCATTTCCATCTTCCACACATACTAGATTCAGATTAGAGGTGCTATTTAAGCTGAGAGTTATTGGTTCTTCTATTTCAAAATTTATGCTTGCAGGACAGTCATTTGCATCTAGGACGGTAACGCTATAAGTTCCTGCTTCTAGATTATTTAAACTTGATTCAATCTGACCATTGGACCAATTAAAATCATAAGGGCCTACTCCTCCCGTTGTCTGTATATCTACAAAACCATCTCCCATTCCGAAACAAGAAATATCTTCAGTTGTAACCGTGACACTAAAATCGCAGGCATAAGAGCCAACAAAAACGTTGCTCGTTTCGGTGCAGTCATTTGCATCAGTTACAGTAACGGTATATTCACCTGGAACCAAACCATTAATACTTTGGCTCGTTGCTCCGTTAGACCATAAATATTGATATGGACTTGTTCCATAAGAAGGACTTACTGTAGCTGAGCCATCCATTGCTTCAAAAGCTGATTCATCAGAACTTGTAAGTTCAATTTGTAATGCATCAGGCGCTTCTATATCAAAAGTAACTTCTGTTAAACAGCCATTATCATCATTAATAATTACAACATAGCTGTCAGCAGCCAATTCTTCTGAACCAGAAGTTGTAAATCCATTTGACCATTCAAATGTGTAAGATCCAGTTCCGCCATATACGTCTATTTCAACTTGGCCATCGTTTGCTTCTGCACATGAAATATTTTGAATGAAAGAAACATTCGCGCCAAGCACAGATGGCTCTGTTAATGTAATAGTTTTCACAGTAATACAATTGTCTGCATCCGTTATAGTTACTTCATATTGCCCAGCTTCTAAGTCTTGAATAATTGAATTAGTCAAACCATTTGCCCAATCATATACATAGGGTTCTGTACCTCCAGAAATACTAATTTCTATGACACCATCATCGGCACCAGCACAAGAAATATTTTGTGAGACATCTGATATTTCAAAATTGGCGCAGGTGAAACTATTGATTACAAAGCTCAATACATCTTCACATCCATTTGCATCAATCACTGAAAGCTGATAATCTCCAGGTGCTAGATCTGAGACACTTTCAGTAGTTTCATTATTACTCCATAGGATCTGGTAAGGTTCCACACCACCACTAATATTTACACTTGCTTGACCATCATTTTCTAGATTTGCAGTTTCATTGACGGAAGTCAAATCCAAGATTAAGGCATCGGGTTGTGTCAATTCAAATTCCAAACTTTGTTCGCATCCATTTGCATCAATGATTAAAACAGAATAAACACCTGCAACTAAGTTGGAGTTGCTTTCTGACTCTGAACCATTTGACCAAATATAACTATAAGGAGCCGTTCCTCCAGAACCAAGAACCATGATGCTCCCATCATTTGAAGCGTTACAAGAAATATCAATTTGACTCAGAGTTTCTAAAATCAATTCTGTAGGTTCGACAATCGAAAGAGCAATTGTAGAAGTACAGTTATTGGCATCTATTACTTCAACACTATAATCCCCTGCCTCTAAACCAGAAGCACTTTGTCCTGCAGCACCATTAGACCAAGTATAAACAAATGGCTCAGTTCCTCCTTCTACAAAAACAGTAGCTGATCCATTAGCTTCCATTGCACAAGAAACTTGTTGGTCAACTGTTGAATTGAGTAGCAATTCTTCTGGTTGATCAATATATATTTCGATTTCAGTTACGCAAGAATTAGCATCCGTAACAGTCACAATATAATTGCCAGCAGAAAGTTCGTTCACTTCTTGGTTCGTTTCGCCTGCAGGCCATTCATATAAATAAGGTGGTGTACCTCCTTCAGCTGTTACTGAAGCAGAGCCATCTCCTTCATCCTTGCAAGAAGCGGAATTTGTTGCTATGACTGTGCCAATTAAAACATCAGCTTGATTGATTGTAAAATTCAAAGTTGTTTGACAATTATTTTCATCAACTATAACAACTTCATATGCTCCAGCAGCAAGATTATCAGCACCTTGGCCATCAAAACCATTGGACCATGTAAAACTTGCATTGCCATTTACATTATCTAAAATAATTCCAGCTGTACCAGTAGCTTCACCAAAACATGAAATGTCTGCCGTTTCTACTTGCGCCTCTAAATTACATTCATAGGATTCTATTACAAAGGAATAAGTTTCTGTACAATTATTTTCATCAATCACTTCAACTGTATAAGTACCCGGAGCAAGATTTTCAAGCTCGTTTCCTGAAGCACCATTTGACCAGTTGACTTGCAGCGTACCTGTACCACCAGATGGATTGATTGAAGCAGAACCATTATTGAATCCAAAACCAGTTTCATTTTCTGTATCAACAGTTCCCTGGATAGGAGCAGGTTCTTCCAGATTCACATCAAAAAACAGCGTACAATTATTTGCATCTGTAACCGTGACTTGATAAGAACCAGCTGCTAGGTCCGAAGCGGAAGGGCCATCAAAACCAGAAGGCCAATTATACACAACGGGCTCTTGGGCATTTTCTAAATTTATGGTGTAAGATCCATCTGCACCTCCATTACAAGATATATTTTCAAATGCAAATTCGCCCCTTAGCTCACAGGCAATTTCACCACAGTCAAAGACACCAATCTCGGAAACCTGACAGCCATTTTCATCTTCGACAATAATAATGAAGTCATCTCCGGTATAAAGTATATCGTTTTCTGTATTGCCTTGAAAATTCAATTGACCAAACCCACCGACTGTTTGAATAAGAAGGCGTCCAACACCTTCTCCATCACAGGCGACAGTAACAGAGATAGCGAGTGGTGAATAGCTTGGATCTTGATCGAGCAATTCGATACAAAAATCTCCTTCTACCGTTCCATTCGCTTGCTCATCCATTCCGATTTGGATGTAGTATTTTTTATCTGCCACTAAATTTTCGATCTTATGGTAATCTTGGCAAACTTCAATATTTTTCTTGCAGTAAAATTCTTCAAGCACCGCACACCCGGAACCTTTAAAAACAGAAACAGCATGTTTCACTGATCCATTTGTTTGTAAATAAACTACTCTAGAGGCTGGCGCAATAAATGAAAACCAGGCATCCCCATCCGAGCTGATGATACAATTAGAACTAATGCCATCAAAAGTAGCATTGTCTAAAGAGATCGTTTGGCATTCTGCCCCAATAAATAATTCTTGAGCATCGACACAATCATCATTTTCCGGATAATCTACCGATAAGTTATTCACTTCTACACAAACATTTCCTTCAATTGTCGCAAAGGTTCCTGTGATTTGAATCAGATAAGTTGAGCCAATATTAAGATCATAAAGGTTTAACTCCTTACCTTCTAAAGTATTATCAATTTCAAGCAAACTCCCACAGTCTCCTTCAAAGACAGTGATGAGATCAGAAAAGTCTGCATTAGATAAAATTTGCACATCGGTACTTGTTGCTTCAAAAGCATACCAAATATCATGTCTAGCCCAAATTGATCCAGAAGGAGCTACTGAAAGTTCCGCATTTTTATTTGAACCATTGGTACAGTCTGATTCTTGAAGAATTAAAATCGCTGAAGCACAATTTGTATTTTCAGGTTCAACTGGTTCTTGATTTACTGCTTCTATATCCACACATACTTCACCTTTTGCTGCTCCAAAACGAGATTCGATACCTGCAACTTGCAAGTAGTATTCTTTTCCTTCCATCGCTTCGAGATAGAGGTCTTCTCCAACAAAACCATGTTCATCTCTATTCTTGCAAAGCAATTCATTCATACTTCCACAAGTTCCATCCATAATGGTTAGAATGTCATTATAATTTGATTCAGAAGAAACCTTATAAAGCCCGGTTGTTGGGGCAGTAAATTTATACCACAAGGAATTAGCCATTTCGCCATTACTGCAAGCAGGAGCAATGCCATCGTTAAGTGCATTTTGATTATTCACCACAACGCAAGCTTCATTAATATCAATGGCTAATGCTCTTTCACAGGCATCATTTAAAGAACCTTTTACTTGAACTTTCACATTATCTATTCCAACATACCAACCCCATCCATCACCATCATAATAATCAAAGTAAATACTCATGTTTTCCATTCTAAAACTAGAGGCATCCAATCTTACTCTAGAAAAGTTGTTCCATTCGGGCCCACCTACTTCTTCATAATATGCTTGAATTGTATGAACTCTTTCACCATCCCAAATATTTAAAGCAAATCTTTCATAGGCATTTGCTTTACGAAATATCAGATCAAACTCAATCCAAACCTCTTCATATTCTCTACTATCAAAACCAGGAATTCCAAGGTTGGCTCCAGAGAAAGGCGCATCTTCCCCAAGGATATCATCATCGAAATAAGCAAAGCAATTGCCGTTCATGGAATTTGAAGAGGTGTTACTATTTTCAGAATAACCGATTTCCCAAGTTGCATCACCTAGCCATGTGTATCTCCAAAAACCACCAAGTTCACAATCGTTGAAATTATTCATGTAGAGGTTTGTAAAATCTCCTTCCCCACTGATGCTTAAATTATCAAAACCAGCATGCCATCCCCAAAGTCCTTTATCATCATATTCAAAAAGCAGGTGCATGTTTTCATTTGCATAATAGCTGAGATCAGCAGTAAGTGTTTGAAATTCGGACATGGCTTCACCGGTTTCTGCTGCTCCACTTTGGTACATTTGTAAAGGGCGATAAGAAGAACCGTCAAAACAATAAATTGAAAAGCTGGTTTCTTCAAAATGTCTAAAGTGTACGTCTAGGCTAAAATTTAATGTTGAATAATCAGCGCCGTTAAAAGAAGCTGATTTAATTTTCACAATATTGGCAGAAGTGTTTTCCCCGTTTAGATCATCGTCAATGATAAACATACAAGAGCCGTCTATGGAGCTGCCGGTGTTTTCAGGATTTTGCGAAACACCAATTGACCAATTTGCCTCTTGGTTACCTTCTATTTCCACTTCCCAGCCTGAAGGTAAATTGCAATCATTGAAATTTTCTTCGAGCAAAACATTTTGTGCTAAAAGCATATTAGAGAAAAGTAATATGCTTAAAAGTGTGACAGATAAATTTTTGGTGATAGTTATCATTCGTTGTTCCCGTTTATAATTTTGGAAAGTCTTAAATGTAAAATAGCAAATAATTTAATTTTATTCGCTATTTTTAGTCAATTAAAAATTTCCATTTTATATTAAGAACCTATTAAATGAATACAATCTTAAGCTCTATTCAATCCATTGCACCTTATGTCCCTAGTGCTGCCAAACCATGGAATGAAGCTCGTGTAAAACATTTATACCATCGTTTGGGTTTTGGTGCCACTAGAACTGAGATAGCCGCAGGCTTGCAAATGACTCCAGGGGCACTAGTAGATCAGTTATTGGACAATGCCGCTAGTACCAACCTTTCCTCTGCACCATATTGGGCAGAATATACAAATGAAGACTATGCAGACGATGATGGAAACGTGCTTAGAGAATCGCATAAGACAGAATTAAGAAACAGATGGGTTTCTGAAATGATCAACGAAGGTATCAAGAGTAAAATGGCTTTGTTTTGGCATAATCATTTTGTCACGGAAGAACAAACGTACAACTGTACACAATTCATGTGGCGTTATTATAAATTATTACATGATCGTTCTTATGGGAACTTCAAGATCTTTGTTGAAGAAATGGGTAAGAATCCAGCGATGATGGTTTATTTGAATAATGTCCAAAACATTAAGCAGGAGCCTAATGAAAATTATGCCCGAGAGCTTTTAGAATTATTTACACTCGGGGAAGGAAATGGTTACACCCAAAGAGATGTGGAAGAAGTAGCTAGAGCGCTAACGGGTTGGAGATTTACCTGGTATCAATGTACTTATGAAGATTTTGGATTGGAACCTTACTTCTTTGATGATTCTATAAAAACTATTTTTGGCACCGCAGGCTTCTATGGTTACGATGAAGTACACGACAAGATATTTGAAGCTAGAGGAGATCAAGTCGCGCAATATATAACTGGAAAGATTTGCAAATTTTTTCTTTATGAAAAATTAAATCCTAGCATCGTAAATGAATTGGCAGTTACTTTTAAAGAAGGTAACTGGGAAATCATGCCTGTTTTAAAACAGCTTTTCAAATCTGAATTTTTCTTTGAAGACGCCTTTGTTGGCGCCAATATAAAAAGTCCCTTGGAACTGATGGTGAGCTATTACAAAATGGCAGACCTACGTTATCCGGCTGATATTGAGTTTGAAGACCTTTCTAATTTAAACTACTATGTCTTTACTTTAGGGCAAGAATTATTCAACCCTGTAAATGTAGCCGGTTGGAATGGATACCGCACTTGGCTGAACGAAAACACCTTGACTTCGCGTTGGAATACCAGTACAACCATGACTCGAAGAGCAACTGATTCTGCTAGAAACAAATTAGTGCAGTTGGCCATTGATCTTTCTGGTACTATAAATGACGAAGTGGTCATTGTTCAATCCTTGGCCAAACATTTTATTAGTCACGAACTTGACGAAGAACATTTGGAGGCAGCCTTAGATTATTTTAAAGGCGAAATTCCTGAAAATTATTTTCAAGATGATTCTTGGAATCTCTATTACGACGAAGCCCCAGATCAAATCATAAATTTGATGTATTACTTGATGAGGCTTCCAGAATACCAATTATCATAATCTTAGAAAACCAAGAATAAAAAATTATGTGCGAGACACACGATCATAAAAATTCAGGCATACACAAGAAAGTTAAACGTAGATATGGATCTGCTGTGCAACATGGCATTGCGCACCAGAGAGAACATGCGATGAATAGCCGTAGAGATTTTTTAAAATCCACAGGTTTATTCTCTTTGGGTTCAGCTATGATGCTGGGCAATGTTCCGATTACTTCTATTTTGCCAAATAAATTTATGTCTGGCTTGGCAAACTCTTCTTGCGAGAACAGAACACTTTTATTGTTACGTTTGTCTGGTGGGAACGATGGCTTGAATACTATTATCCCAAGATCAAACAGTGAATATTATAACATCAGACCTAATATTGCAATCCCAGAATCTGGATTATGGGGATTAGATGATCAATATGGAATGCCCAACTTTATGCAGGACTTACAGCCGTCATGGGAAGAAGGAAAGATGAAGGTTATTCACAATGTTGGTTATCCCGAAGCAAACTATTCCCATTTTAGATCTTCTGACATTTGGGCATCTTCTTCAGACTCTGATGAATTTGTTGACACGGGTTGGATTGGTCGTTTGATGGAAATGAATTTTCCAGCATACACAGAAGCGCCTCCTGCTGTACCTCCAGCATTACAAATAGGCGTTCAAACAAACATGATTTTCAATGCTGCTGTAGGTTCCATGGCTTTATCCATATCGAACCCCACAGAATTTTATCAGATTGCACAGTCAGGCCAACTTTACAATACAAACAATTTGGGCTCTGCCGAGAAAAAGCAAGAGTTGGCTTATGTAAGGTCAATCGCCAATAGTTCTTTTAGATATTCTGAATCCATTCGGGAAGCATACAATCGTGCAAGTAACGATGTTGATTACAATCCAGATGGATTGGCAAATCAATTGAGAATCATATCTAGGCTTATAAAAGGGAATCTAGGTACAAAGGTTTACATGGTAACGATTGGCGGTTATGATACACATGCCAATCAAGCCGACCAACATGCGAGGTTGATGGATTATGTCGCAAAAGGTGTTAAGAGTTTTTATGAGGATCTTAGAGTATCTGGACAAGCAGAGGATGTGTTGACGATGACTTTTTCAGAATTTGGTCGTACTATTTTCGAAAATGGATCACAGGGAACGGATCATGGGACAGGAGGTCCGATGATGGTATTTGGCGAGGATATTGGAAATGGATTTGTAGGTGAAGGTCCAGATATCGTGAATGTAGATGAATACGGAGATCCATTTCACTCTGTTGATTTTAGATCTGTCTATGGCAGCATACTTAGAGATTGGCTTTGTGTAGACGAAGATATTGTTGACGATGTGATAGGATCAGAACAAGACAAGATAGATGGTTTAGTACCCGTTGGTGAGCCAGCGGTCGGGCTATCTGATACAGCTTCTCTACAAGGATATAACCCCTCTCCTACTTCGGGAATGATTCAAATCAAATATTCCATTTTACAAAGAGGGAATGTTGTCATACAGATACAAAAAGAAAACGGCAATACGCTGCGAACGGTAATGAATGACTTCCGTGAAAAAGGATCCCATACTTTTGAATTAGATCCAGCGAAGTTTTATTTAGGCAATGGGAAGTATAAGATGCGATTGATGACTGGTGGGCGGGCGTATAGTCGTCCGATGGAGATTGGGTTTTAGTTGTTTGTTTTTACTTTTGCTTTGTTACTTAATGCACGGCCGCCAGAGGCGGCGAGTCTAGGTTGCGCGTACGACTGCAAGTCGTAGCGAACACGATCGTTTTTTTAAATAATTATTGTTTAATATAGAGAAACATTGGTTTTAAGTTAAAGCTATAAGACTCGCCTTCGGCAAACTTGATGTATTCCAATAATAGTTGCTTTGCGATTTTACTTTTCACTTTATTTTCTACTTTTCTGTTTTTCTGTTTTTGCTTTGTTACTTAATGCACGGCCGCCAGAGGCGGCGAGTCTAGGTTGCGTGTACGACTGCAAGTCGTAGCGAACAGCTTCGTGTTTTTACATAAATATCTTCTTTAATCTAGAACAAGCCGTGCTTTTAAATTAAAGTTCTACAGCGTAAAACGCAGTAAAATAAAATTAATCTGTTACCATTTCCCTTCATCACGTTATCTTAATGCATGCAATTTTAAGGCCTTAAAGATTCACTAACCTTTAAAATTGTAATCTATGTCTTTACCTAAAGAACCGCGGCAGCTAATGATCAATTTGATGTATTTAGTTTTGACCGCGATGCTAGCACTGAATGTTTCAGCAGAAGTTATTAATGCTTTTTTTGATTTAAATAATAGTTTAAAAAATTCAATCAGTAAAACCAATCAAGATTCTGACAGTACCTGGAAAGGTGTTTTAAAAGCGCTGGAAACAAAGAAAAAATTAGAATTACCAATAATGACAGCCGCGGAGCATATGAACAAATCTGTAGATTCTTTAATTTTGATGATTGATGAAATACAGAATCGAATGATTGATGAGGCTGGAAATAGGAATGGCAGCTTAGATGAGGAAGACTACATGAATGGAAACCCAATCGGTGCAAAAAACAAAGATGTGAGCAACCGGATTTTGTTAAACGAAGGAAATGGGGTAAGAGTAAAAGAAGATATTTTATTGTTAAAAACTCGGCTTGCCGATATTTATAAAACTTGTCTGGAGGACTCTGAAATTAAAAAAGCAAGAAGTCTTTCGAAATTAGACATCGATCAAATGGTAGAAGCATTTGAATCTGGTCTCCCATTATACATAGAGTCGGAAGAAGAGATTCAAAAGAAGGCAAAGGAAGGAAAAGAGCTTTCTTGGTCAGAATATAAATTTAAGCAAATGCCTTTGGCAGCAGTCTTAGCAATTTTAAGCAAGATTCAAAACGATGCGGAAATATCTAGAAGCGTATTGACCTCGAAATTTGCGGAGTTAACAGGTGGTAAAAATATAAAACTGAATAAGTTCTTTCCGGTGATCATTCCTGAAAAATCTTACGTCATTGAAAACGAACCTTTCAAGGCGCGGGTTTCGATTGGTGCGTATTCCAATGAATTTTCAAAAAGTTCATCGGTTTATGTAAATGGCAAGGAAGTCAGATTAGGACCTGATGGTTGGGGAGAATTTGTTGAAACCGCAAGAGGAACAGGTAGTAGAAAACTAAACTTATCCTCGAAGGTCATTAACCCTCACACGAATGAAAAGTTTGAAGACAATTCATCCTTCACATATGAAGTTGGCAATCGTTCTGCAGCCGTCTCTCCTACGAAAATGAACGTCCTCTACATTGGCGTAGAAAACCCTTTGGATATTTCTGTAGCGGGAGTGCCCAGTTCATCCGTGAAAGTAGATTGCTCCGGATGTAAAATCCGTAAAGCTGGCAGTGCTTATATTGCAGAAGTACTAAAAGCTGGTGATGTTGAAGTGAAGGTCTCGGCTAAAGATTTTCCAGAAACTACCTTCAAGTTCAGATCGAAAAGAATCCCAGATCCTCTTGCGGCAGTAGGTAATGGAATAAACAAACATAGTGGTTACATAGGGAACAATGAATTTAAAGTTCACAAAGAAGTGAAAGCCATTCTTAAGGATTTTGATTTTGATGCTCCTTGCAAAATTGTCAGTTATAAGGTAACTAGAGAGCAAAAAAACAAAGATCCACATACTGTAGGAAACGCTGGTCAAAAATATGGCGCAAAAACTTTGCGATTGATCAAAAAGGCCAAGCCAGGAGATAACTACTATTTTGACGAGATCAAAGCGAAGTGTCCAGGAGATGAGGTTGGAAGACGATTGCCATCAATGGTATTTAAGATTAAGTAATTACTTGATATAGGATTAAGTTGAGTTTTGATTTTTTATAGAATTGGACAAGGGCGTGGTTTATTGCGTTCTTGTTTTTTTTTTATTCTTTTCTTTTTTTCTGCTTTTGCTTTGTTACTTTTTTCTAGGCCGCCGGAGGCGGCGATGGCAGGTTGCGCGTACGACTGCAAGTCGTAGCGAACATGGGTTTTGCTTTTTACTTGATGCACGGCCGCCAGGGGCGGCGATGGCAGGTTGCGCGTACGACTGCAAGTCATAGCGAACATGGGTTGCAAGTTGTAACGAACGGCGGCTTGTAACGAACAGCGATTTTACTTTTCGCTTTATTTTCTACTTTTCTTTTTTCTGCTTTTGCTTTGTTACTTGATACACGGCCGCCGGAGGCGGCGAGTGGTGGTTGCGCGTACGACTGCAAGTCGTAGCGAACATAGTCGTTTTATTTTTAGAAAATCGTTTAAATTAATATGGTCGTGCTTTTGTATCCACCTTTAGGGCGCGGTTTATCGCGTCCCTACAAGTAACAAGCTTGATTAGTTTATTATCGTGATATTACCAGTTTGCAAGGTAAGCTCATTGTTCAAGCAGAACACTTCTAAATAATATACAAAAACTCCTTTATTTAAGGCTTTACCTCGGAATGTACCATCCCAAAATTCTGTATCTACATTGTTTGTTTGGAATACAAGTTCTCCCCATCTGTTGTAGATCCTTAGTACACCTAATCGATTTATGTTCCTATATTTGACTCTGAACTTATCATTTGATCCATCCTCGTTTGGTGTAATGAAGTTTGGTACTTCTACTACCCCATCTTCACATCGATCTGATATTCTTAAATCAATTTGTGCCATATCATAACAGCCGTACTGATTCATACTAATCACAGTATAGCTTGTATTTTGATCTGCAAGTACTTCGATTGTTTTGCAATCGTAGCAGATCGTATCTCCTTGTATGTCTATCCATATTAAGTCTGCCCCTAGATCTGAAACTTCTGCTTCTAGTACCACCATCTCTCCCTTTATCGCGACTATGTCCGCATCAACTCTCATTGTTGGAAATCTGTACACCTCAACAGTAATTTCTTGTTCTAGAATTTCACCATCACAATTTGTAACAGTGGCTGTATAAGTTGTTGTCGCATCTATTGTAGCCATTGGGTCTGGACAATCCGTACAACTTAGTCCCGTTGCAGGTGACCAGGATACTTCACCTGTTGAATATGCATACAATTGTATCCCTTCATTTGCACAGGTTGCTGTATCTGTCAAAGTCAATGGTATATTTTCAATAAATAATAAATCTATCATCAATAAACTATCACAGCCTGCTCCATTTGTCAATTCTATTTCATAATAGCCTTCTTCTGAATACCAGGTATCTCCGATATAAACCGAATCACCAACACATAATGTTTCTGCTATGTACTCTTCATTTGAATCCCCTAAGCTTATTATTGTCGTAACAATACTATCACAACCGCCCGTTGCAGTCAGGGTGTCTATAAAGCTTGTGGTTGTATTGTAATCAACTCCATTTATTGTAATCGTCTCTCCATCACAGAGTGTTATTGGATCATTGATATTGATTTCATTCACGACACTCAAGAACACCGTCACTGTAGAATCACAGCCGTTTGCATCTTGGAAGGTATCATAATATTGTCCTGATTGAGTCAAGGTCAATTGACCCAATTCGTATGTTTCTCCATCACATATAGTTGCTTCAATTTCATAGTAAGATTCTTCGAATACCTTCAGGTTTAAAGTGACAACACTATCACATCCAGAGGCTGCTACTTCCAACTTATCGTAAGTTCCTGTTTCTGTGTAATTAAGTCCACCAAAGGTGAAGCTTTCACCATAACAGATTGATTCATATACTGATGAATACATTGGTGGTATCACAGTCAAGAAGTTGGCTATTGTACTATCGCATCCATATTGAGATGACAAACTATCATAGTATGTTCCTGATGTATATTCATATGCTCCAGCTAAATAAATACTATCCCCTTCACAAATGGAGAAGAAGAAAGAATCTATTGTTGGTGCCCAAACTACTAGGTCCACAACAATCGTTGAATCACAACCATACAGGTTAGTGTAAACATCATTGTAAATGCCAGTATCATAAGTATCTACTCCATTGATTGGGTAAGAATCTCCTTCACAAATATTTACGGTAAGGTCTGCTATATCTTCTTCCAATACTGTCAGCTCGTAGAAATAGATCGTATCACAGTCCTCTACATGAATAACCGTGTCAATATACATTCCAGGCTCTGTAATGTAATCTCCAAATAGATTGATACTATCTCCATAACAGATATGGCCTTCATCTTCTGAGATTATAAATTCTATAAATGTTATGTCATTTACTACGACA
>CALIIW010000034.1 GCA_938018185.1 uncultured Saprospiraceae bacterium | reverse complement strand
ATCTTTTTCTCTATACGATGGAGTTCATTTGTGATCTCTTTCATTTCATCTTCAAACCCAACTTCTAAAGATTTATCAAACTCATCTAGCACCAAAATTTTTATAAAATCAGTCGTAAAAGTCTTGCGGTATAAATGATCTGCTATCCTACCTGGTGTTCCAACTAGAATGGCCGGTCTTGTTTCAAGCTCTATGCGATCTTTTGAAAAATTTCTACCTCCATAAAATGTGTTTGTTTTAAATCCAGAACCCATTTCTTTTGTAACGTTGCCAATCTGAATCGCCAACTCTCTCGAAGGGGCAATAATCAAAGCTTGGACCTCTTTGATTTCAGGACTTAACTCTTCTATCAATGGCAACAAAAATGCAAGTGTTTTCCCTGTACCTGTAGGAGAAAGGAGGACGATCTCGGCAGAATGCTTAATTGCTAACAAAGCCTCTTCCTGCATGGCATTAAGCCCCTTTATTCCGAGTTTTTGCAAAATCTCTGACTGACTTTTCTTCTTTGATGACATAATTGCGAAGGTAGTGGATTGGAGAGAGAAAGTTGTAATAATGGTGATAAAGCTAAAACAGTTAAGCTGTTAAAGTGGAAAATAAAGTATAAAGTTAAAACTTAAAGGTTATGGAGATTATTAGATTTCCTCTTAATTGGTTTCTAAATTCAATAAAGACTCCGACAATTTATCAATATCGTCAAAATCATTGTAAACGTGCATGGAGACACGAATGGCATCTCCTCGGTAAGATACATAGATTTGTTGCTTGATCAGCTGTTGTTTGATCTGATTCATATCCGTATTCTTATTCATTCTGATGCCAGTGAGATGGCCAGAAGATTCTCCGAGTGGAGAGATTTGATAAGAACTACCTTGTAAGGTATCAAACAATCGTTTTTGTAAGGCGGAATCATATTGATAAATATTTTCAACACCCCAATCCAAAATTTGATTAATCCCTTCCGTTAAAATTGGTACCAAACAAAAACTTGATTGTTCGCCTACTGAAAAGCGAGCGGCGCCAGGCTCAAACTGTTCCGTATAATCAACTAGTCTCTCAAAATTACTACTGTCCTTTTTATTAATCCAATTGTCTTCAATGGGAATTCCATCATTGAACGATTCACTCATGTAGGCACATCCTAAGCCATAATGACCCAACAGCCATTTGTACCCGCCAACAATAAGTGCATCTACCGGTATCTCTTTAATACTTAAAGGAAGAGCTCCTACGGATTGTGTTCCATCAATAATCAAAGCCGAGTTTGTATCAAAACTTTTTGCTCTAATTTTTTTTAAATTAAATAAAGATCCATCAGCCCAGTGAACATGCCCTATACATACTGCAGTAACTTTATCATCTATTGCAGCTAAAATATCCTCATTCCATTTGCTGATCCAAGAAGCTGCATTTGGATTTGCCTTAATGATTTGAATTTCTTGATTGTTTAATTTAGCATAATTACTCCAAGTATAATAATGAGATGGAAACTGATCTTCTGCCACAATAATCTTACCTCCAGGTTTTGGAACCAGATTCTTAGCTACATTAGACATGGCATAGGATACAGAAGGAATGATGGCTATTTGATTGGCATTAGAATGAATCAGCTTAGCAAAGGACTGCTTCAATACAGAAACATCCTCAAAGAATTCTTGATTACCATAATTAAATGGGTTTCTCTTTTTAATTAAACCTTGAATACCAGCTTCTTCTGCACTTTTGAGCAAAGGAGACATGTAGGCATTATTGAGATAAGTAACCGCAGGGTCAAGTTGAAATTTTGATTTTTGACAGTTGAGCATAAGGGGAATTTAGCAAAAAAAACTTGAACATAATCAGAATAGTAAACTGCCCAAGTATAAAATTATTCCCAAAGGTATATTTTTTCAGATTTGAAATCAAAAGCAATTTTTTTATCCTGAAAGAATGGAAATCCAATGAGGCCATCGAATGGTTCTTTCAAACCTTCATTAATAAAACCAAAATCAACTATTGAAAAAGTCTGTTCTGCAAATTCCTGTTCATTTATATAGATAGCATCTAAAACTGCACAAGGAGATCCAATGTTTTCTTGAGAAGCACCTTGAATGGCAAGCTCTGAAGAAGACTTGATCATTTCTTTAGTTAAAGCTCTAAAAACTTTTTCGTCCATAAGGTTTATTTCTGCTCCTGTGTCCATCACAAACCTTCTTTCCTTATGATCGACTTCCACTTTTAAAACTAGAAAGTGCTCTACCAATTCAAAAGATATTTCAAGTATTTTTTCGCTTTCATCAATCTCGTCTATAACTGCCCATTTTTGATTTTTATAATCTAGATAAAGAATCCCATCGGCAAACACTTCTCCTCCTATGAGCCCATCGAATTTGTGCAATATCTCATTCTCAATATGTGCAAGATCCATTTGATAAGCAGTAAAATTTGATTTGGTAATATTTAAAATTCGAAGCTCAGAAACGATTGTTTCCCCTATGGAAGTATTTCCAGTCAAACCAGCAGCTACATATTGCTCAGAGTGTTTTTGCGGCTTTTTATTTAAAATCAAACCTGGTGATCCTGTATCTAAGATAAATTTTGCTTTTTTTCCTTCCATTTCTCCTTCGACGAAAACCAAACCTCCAACTAATTGGAAATTATCAAATGTATTGTCAATGAAACTTGTTTTGGAAAAAGCCTTATTTTCAGGAGCAGAAATGCTCAAGGCTGTGTATGATATTTCCTCTTGAGCCCAGCAACTTACAGAAAGTAGCAGTAACACAAGTAGTGTATGAAGTTTGCTCATAGGAATTCTTTTGGTTAAATAAAAGGGGTAAAGTACCTATGGCTAATCGCTCCGTTATGTAAATGTATTGTTATACCCTATTAGAACTAAGCTCAGAGGGAATTAGTTCCATTTGAAGTATTTTGAGACTAAAGATTAATATTTCGGTAAGTAAAATAATGATGTTTCCGAAGCTTTTCCACCCTCAAGGCTATCCTTTAAGCTTCAGAAACAAAGCAATAAGCTACTATTCGCCCCAGCGGTAGCTGTTTGAGTCTAATCCGGCTAAATCAATAACCCGATCTACCACTGTAGCAGCCAAAGCTTCAATTGTTTGAGGTTTGCTATAGAATGATGGAGAAGCTGGGCAAATAATGGCTCCAGCAAGGGTTAAAAGCTTTAGGTTTTCAATATGAATGAGGCTGTAAGGCATTTCACGTGGGACAATGATCAACTTTCTCCTTTCTTTCAAAATTACATCTGCTGATCGTGTAAGAAGATCGTTAGAAATTCCTTGCGCAATTCTTGCCAACAAACCCATAGAACAAGGGCAAATGATCATGATGTTGTACTTAGCTGAACCTGAAGCAAATGGCGCAAAAAAGTCCATCTTTTTATAAAAATCATAAGGATATGCCTCATAAGCTTCATTTTCGAGTTCAATTTTCCAATTTAGCTTGGCATTGTCACTCATCACTACGCCTACTTTTTCCCATTGATTTTCAAGGACTTTCAGCTTGTCCATTAGCAACTTAGCATACAATGCCCCAGAAGAACCTCCGACACCAAGAATAATCTTATTTGACATATGAGTAGCTGTTTGATTATTAAACAGTAAAATTGAATAAAAGATCAGAAAAAAAATAAGAATTTGATCGAAATACATCTTGCAAGTTCATTTCACTCATAAACTTATGTTAAATGGATTCTCGAAACTTGTAAGGTCTAATTATTGTTGTTTATCTTGCATACTGAGTGTTCAGAAAGAGCATTCTAAAATATAATAAAAAATGAATAAATTAATTATAAGTGTTCTAGCAGCGGTCATATTTTTAAGTGTTAGTTCTTTTACAAATCCTGAGCCACCAGTAGTAGAATCAATAAATTGGATGACCTGGTCGGAGGCAGTTGCAGCCAATGAGAAAGAACCAAAAAAGATTATGGTTGATCTCTACACAAGTTGGTGCGGTTGGTGTAAGGTCATGGATAAAAAAACATTTACAGATAAAGAAGTTGTCAGAAAAGTCAATGAAGATTTTTATGCAGTAAAATTTGATGCTGAACAAAAGGAAGCAATAGATTATGCGGGAAAGACTTTTACATTTATCAAAGGAGAAAGAAAAGGAGGTGTTCATGAATTGGCCTATTCACTAGTGAATGGGAAAATGAGTTATCCTACGATCGTTTATTTAAATGAAAAATTTGAGCGTATTAGTATTTCTCCAGGTTATAAAGAAATTCCTGATTTAATTAATGAGCTTGAATTTGCTTCAGGTGAACATTACTTAAAAG
>CALIIW010000033.1 GCA_938018185.1 uncultured Saprospiraceae bacterium | reverse complement strand
CATGCTTGTTTTATCATTTTCGATTTGAAGTAAATAAGTTCCGGTATTGAATTTTTCGACATTTATTAATGCCGAATTTGCATGAACTTCTTGAATCCATACAGCCTGCCCTAAATTATTAAAAAGGGTGATTTTACCATTTTCTAAATCTCCAGTCACAGTCAAGTTTTCATTGGAAGGATTAGGAAAAACATTGTAAGAATCTGACAAGCCAAATGGCCCTTCAGAGGAAACAGTTCTATCACAAGCTTCGATGGTATTTATAATCGCAGAATATTTAGGCGCTGGAATAGCATTAGTATCTTGAGCCATGGTTTCCAAAATGCCCCAACTGCCATATCTTGCACTTCGTCCTGCAACAAAAGAAAAATTCATTAATTGCAAAGGCTCCTCTCCTACTTGAAGGGAACCTAAAAAATCAAACCATTCAATATACAAGTTGTACATAGCGGTATCTCTTTGGATATCTATTAAGGCTTGTCCATATGATGGCTCTTCGCCAAAAGGCTGTCCAGTAAGATGTTGTCCCCCTTCATAAAAAATCATGGGTACGCCCAAAGGATCAGCCAATTCATTTTTTTGAGACAGTAAAAAAGATTTATCTTGCTCCATTCCTTGGCGTGCATAAAAGGCTATATCTTCTATTGTTGCATTTTCTCCCAAGAGATCTAATGCGGCATCTCCATCTTCCCCTAATCCGAAATAAAAGGTTGGTGTTATCGCATCAAAGCTACCTGCCTTAAGATTGTTCACCATACGATTACTTACGTCCTGCCAAGAGGCTTGTACGCCTGCAACTCTGGTTATCCTTTCCATCTGATTTGCAAAAGCTGTGGACCAAATATCTAGGCAATTTTGAACATAAGGAACAAGTCCTTCAGGCCAAGCTACTCCCAACTCTTCGCATCCATATTTATTTAGCCATTGGGTCTGACCAAAAATCCAATTCCAAATCTCGTTACTATACTCAACCGTTAAATGCCGTTCTTCTTCTAGATTATCTCTAAATAAGGTAGCCATATTTTGAATGTAGTTATCATCGGCTCGATGAGGCACGCAGACCCATCCATCAAGATCATAGTCATTGAGCAATTTGATCATCATTTCATAAGGAATTCCTTTGTTGGTTGCCCAAGTATAATGATCCATTTGCGCCCGATCTTCCCAAGCAAAAAGACTAGGGTCATCCCAGGTCCAATTATCTACTTGCCCCCAACTGTTTGTTGTTCCCCAATCCATAAAACGTACAGATGGAAAGATGGATAGCTTCTCTAACCAAAGAGCATAAAAAGGTTCTATCTCATAAGTTGCCTCGGTACCAGGCATTAGCAATCTGATATTATGGATTGGGTCGTTGATGTCAGAACTTACGATTTTCATCTCGAGTGTATTTCCTATCGGGTTGAGATAGTCAAAAACAATTCTGTTGTTATTGGTTTGTTGTAGATTTTCATATCCTCCCCAAAAACTTAATTCTCCAGTACCTTCCCAAAGGACCGTGTATTGCCCAGCAGGCCAACCATCCGTAATTGCCCAAATAGTAACTACCTGTTGATCATAATCGGAAGTAGCTACTTCTTGAGGAACATGTGTTGGATATCCATCTGATCTATAGCTCAATTCGGCGGAATGACCAGAGTCAAAAGGATCTGCTGGATTGCCAACATCTTTTGTGTACCACACTCTTGCATTATGCATGAGGTCAACAAAAGGAAGCTCGGTACCATAATCGACGAGCCCGCTAAGGTTTGTCCCAAATTGAAGTTTGCATGCATCATCCAGTTGAGCTTGGAGATTAAATAGGTAGAAAAAGCTGAAGATGAAAGTGATTTTTCTCATGGCAGATTGCTTATAAAAATTAACACAAGCTATGAGTTTTAGTTTAGAGTAGCAAAAAAGTATTTTAGTCTCCAATGTAGAGGTTTAAGCTGTATGTCTATCCTTCATAAGGTTAAACATAATAGAATCCCTTCATTATTAAATATTTTCATTCTTAAGGTTCATAAATTTGTTAACTTAGCTAAGTCTAATAAAAAATAATGAAAAGCTATAGGGTCTACTTTCTCTTCATATTTATCATGTTTTTTTCATTGTCTTCTGCATTTTCTCAAAGAAGAAAATATAGGAAAACAGTCGATAAATTCGGAATACAAGTTGCTGCTGGATTAGACGCTTCAAGTCGTCATGAATTCAAAAACCACATACATTTTGAGGCTGGCTTTTATTACAACATACCACTATCAAAAAAATGCACCTTCACTTTAAATTCTATTTATAATCTGTCTAGAGATCGAATAAAAAATAGTTTTAATGAAGCACCCGAACCAGAAATATTTGGACATCGTTATAAGCGAATTACTTATTCCTCTAAGTTAAAAATACCGCTCCAGTTTAAATACATATTAAATAGAAGATCATCAATTTTCATGATCATTGGATACGCACCAGGCTTTCATTTTGGAATGAATCAAAAATGGAAACATCATGAAACAATAAATTATGACTATGAGATAGTGGATTGGGAAGACGCTCCAGATTATGAGATTCAAAGTTATCATGAACCAATTACATTTATTCAAGACGTTAGATTATTACACAGAAGAATGACTGAACAATTTGAATTCGGCTTCGGTTTCAAAATTAAAGATTTATACATTGAGCCAAGTTTTAAATTTATAAGAACTTTCTATTCTTTTCATCATCCAATAGAATTAAGGTTTAGATACAGTTTAATAAAGGTTAGAAAAAAGTCTAGAAAAAGGACTAAAAAATAAAGCATGCGTTTCAACTTAATCCTCTTATTTTTATTATTCAGTTTCTATAGCAATGCCCAAAGAAAATCAAAAGGTGAATTGCATTATGGTCAAATTTTTCATTTTGGAGATGCAAAATTTCACGAATCAATATCGGCGTTCAAAGAATCTAGGCCTATATATGCCAAAATAAAAAGTAGTTCCTTGGGATTCTTTATTACAAGTGAATATGGGAGTAGATCAAATTTTCATTTTAGTAATGAATTACAATTTTTAAAAACTAGCTACAAAGCTAATTCTACAAGAAATATTCGACGTAGATCATTGTTTTTACAACAAAGTAAAATTGAAATAAATAGCCCTTTTCTATTTTCCTATGAAATAAATAAAAAAAAGCTCGATTTGAAATTCTATTCCGGATTAAGTTTCAAATTTGGTTTCTCAACTGTCAAACATAATCTTATATTTGAAAATAACCTCATAGCAAAAACATTTAGCTGGAGTTACTTGGGTAGAATTGCTATGACAATCAAAGGAAAGGAACTTGATTTTAGCCCTTTTATCGGATTGGACAAAAACCTTAACAATATGGTTGAATATCTCAATTTTTTTCAACAAAAAGCAAAAATAATTAATCTGACTTGCGGATTTTCTATGAGGGTACACAAGCCTAGAAAGCGACATAGGCAGAGAAAGTAAAGATTAGCTGAATTACAAAAAGTAAGTTAAGAGCAGTTCAACTTTTCTATACTTAATATTTCATTGAAGTCTGGAGACTTCAATGGCGCGGCGTGGTTGCATTGAGTAAACCACATAGACATTTCCATATAAAAAGCTTAGACCTTCATTCAAAGATCTAAGCTTGATTTATTCTGTACCCCGGGGGGACCTGCCTGCTTGCACACGCACGCAGGCAGGATCGACCCCCCACTTCCGAAGAAACTGGATTTTGAACCTGCCTGCCAAGGCACGCAGGCAGGTCCAGCGCTCTCTAATCTTTCTTATAAAGTCTCTTATATATAATAAGCTTAGACCTTCTTTCAAAGATCTAAGCTTGATTTATTCTGTACCCCCGGGGGGAATCGAACCCCCACTCCCGAAGAAACTGGAATTTGAATCCACTTAGTTTTGATTTCACACAAACTATTATTATGGTAGACAGTGAGTTAAATATTTTTTAATTCATAAACTATCATCAAATGTCAGTAATGTTTGCCATAAGATTGGACAAATCTTCATCATCAAAAAGTAAGAAAGGAAAACGCCCAATTGTCCTTCAAGTAACTTGGGATAGAAAAGTAAGACGTAAGCGTCTAGGTATTTCTGCCTATGAACATCAATTCTCTATTCTTAAAGACCCTA
>CALIIW010000032.1 GCA_938018185.1 uncultured Saprospiraceae bacterium | reverse complement strand
TCTAGCTCTAAAAGATCAGCATTAATACCTTGCGCCTTAAATCGATAAAAAGTGTTCATAGCTAAACCGATACCCACATGGGCAGAAGTCTTTTTCCACCTAAAGTCCCGCATCAATAAGGCCTCCAAGTCTAAGTGGTGATGCAGGTGGTAAAACTTGTAAACGGTGGTCACTGTGGACTTGAGATAATGGTAAGGATCGGGTCTGTCTTGTCGAGTATAAGTGGTGGTGTTATCCTCAAGAGAGAAGAATCTTCTATTGCCAGTATATCTCAATCCTACGGCTATTCTCATGTTTCGATTTATCTCTCTTGTGGTACGTAAATCAAGCATATAGGAAGCCAAGGAATTCGTATGATTATTTTGAAACGTCTGGTCTTCAGAGAGCGAATCAAGGACAATCTTATGTTGGCCGGTCCCTATACCAAAACCGATTTCAATGGTCCACTTCCTAGCAATTTTACTGGAAACCATGGTACTGTCATAATCTCGAAAAGAAGGCCTACTAGGCTTATTGACATTGAATAGCTTCAGATTCATCAAAGGAGCAAAGGATATTTGATCATTGATAAGTGGAGTTGCTAAGCGCAGATCATTTTGCTGCGAAGTTTTAATGGAGTCAATGACCACACTTTGCATTAATAAGTTTTCAGTGGTTTGATCTAAAATGGATGGGGTCTTATGAAAGTTATTTTCATGAATAATTATTTGCTTAGAAGCTTTGTATATAGTATTTTTTTGTGCATGATTAATTTGTTCATCATTACTTACAACAGTATTTTTGATTTGTGTAGTTTTATTTTTTGATAGGTTTTCTTTGAGTTCAGAAGTGATGGCAAGCTGCTTGTTGTTTTCATTTGAAATTATTTCTTTATCCGTGTTTTTACTTTCAGTGGTTTTAGAATATTTTTGATCTTTTCTTGTTGCTGGATTTGTAGCAAGCACTTCTCTTTCAGCTTTTACACTTTTCGGTAAATCGCTTTTTGTAGGTAGCGGCTCACTGAAGTTGTATTTAATGACAAGGCTAGTCACAAGCAGCAAAGATCCTAAGCCAAAAAAGATCCATAAGAACTGGCGACGTTTCTTCTCCTTCTTGGGGAATCCGTCCCGATGATAGAGTTCATTCCAAGATTGATCCTTGTTTATGGGAGCTTTTAACCCATTCAATTTATCGTATATAGACTTATTTTCTTTTTTCATAATAATACACCTTGTTATGAATTAATTTTCGCCAGTTTATTTTGAATCTTCTGCTTTGCCCTTGTTAAATAAGATCGAGAAGTGCTTTCCGTGATACGCAACATTTCTCCAATTTCCTTGTGGCTATATCCGTCGATTTCATATAAATTAAAGATCATTCTGTACTTGTCAGGAATTTCTGAAATCGTATTGAGTAGATCTTTAGCCTCAAGTTTTGAAAGAATATTTTCAGTTTCTGTGTAGGGGAGATCTAGTTCTTCAATAGGACTGAAAACAATTTTTCTCTTTCTGCAATGACTAATACTTTCTCTGATTGCTATGGTTGTTATCCAGGTATTAAATGCAGACTTTTTACTATCATAAGCATCTATATTCTTAAAGGCCTTAAAGAATACATCCTGCAAAACATTCTGCGTATAAAAAGAATCATTTACATATCTAAAGACCGTAAAATACAGCCTATCAACAAACAAGTTGTAAAGCGTTTGTTGTGCTTTATACTCCCTCCGTTGACAGGCTGAAATGATATGTTTTAAATCTTCTTTCAATTTTTTCTTTTAATACTTAATTTTTTTCTAAGTACTGAATATTGATTCTTGACTTCCAATGTCTTAAATGATAGCTACCAAAAAACTACCTTGTTTAGTAGCTCATTATCTTGAAAAGACATAAATATTGTCACCATCTGCAGTTACCATATCGGTTAAGTTAACGGGTATGAAAGTACAGCTAGATTCTGCTTCTGGTTCGCCAGCTTCTGGGCTTTGGTCCATGTTAGATACACAGTTAGAAGGACTGTCGGGCGAACCAATGTGATAAATCACATATTCTCCATTTGGAATATTTCTAAACTCGAAATATCCATCTTGATCACTATAAGTCCAAGCCAAGGGAAGTCCATCTGGGCTGGTCGGAAAACCAAAGGGCCCACGCTCATATAGTTCCAGGCGATTTCCTTCGATGGGTGCATCACCCATGAGATCCATGTCAGTATCTTCCAGTGTATATCCTGAAATACTTGCAGGCCCTGGAGTTGAAAATACAAATACATTGTCATAATCGGTTGGATCTGTTTCTGTTAAATTTACAGCAATAACTTGGCACTCAGAAATCTCAGGTTCACCCGCCTCAGGGCTTTGGTCCATGCTTGAAATACAATTAATTTCGCCATAAAATGTAGAAGTTATATGTTGGGCAACGTATTCTCCTGGAGGAATGTCTCTAAATTCATAATATCCATTTTCCTGAGAATAAGAAGAGGGAAATTTATCTAAGTCTAGCGGATCTGGGCTAATATAAAGCTCATAATCAATTAATACGATACGAGCTGAAGTGATTGGTGTATCTCCGATCAAGTCCATGTCTGTATCTTCATATACAAATCCGGAGATAGATATTGGAGCCGGTTCAGTTGTATGCTTCCAGGCTGTAAAATCATTACCATCGTCCACTTCATCTTCCTCTATGCTTATCTGGATCAATTCATTTGTAAGTTCTTCATTGTTATCCCCATCCAAAGTGTTATCTACTCCCTCTAAGTCAGTGTATAGGTCCTGTGGAAATATTCTAATCACTTGATTTTCTTTAGGAATGACGCCTTCAAAAATATAATTTCCCTCCTTATCTACAAAGGTTAGCAATAAACCTGGATATGTGTCTTGTGCATCTCTAAAATCTTCAGAACTTACGTGTAGACTATCTCCTAAATAAACACTAGCATCAACCATGGGATTCACAGCGGTACCAGCTGGACCTAGATAAAATGCAGTTCCAGATACGGTTTCCCCAGTAGGGAGAGGCGGGGATTCGTTGATGATTATTGAATCTTTATTACAAGATGTAAATGTCATGACAGCTATGGTCAGTATCAAAGTCGATATAATATTTTTCATGTTTTTAATTTAAACGCTGTTATTAATGGTACCATTTAAGATTTGCAATTTCACGTTTTTATAAAAATTAAGTTCATTTCACTTAGGGCAAATAAGGAATCGTACGCTATGATCTAGAACTCCTAGTGACGATAAAATGATTGAACCTCATAATCAGTCTTGCATGTTGATTCTTACATGGATAAATTTTCAAAAATGTATAAATTAGATGCATGTCCTTTATATACCTGATTGTACGCAGTTAGGGGATGAAGCGCTGCAAGGTTTGTGGGATTTTATGTTACCAAGCCATTAAGTGATTAGTTTAAAAGGAAAAGGTGGAAAAAAGCCTTTTGATCTAAGCATGTGTCTCATTGGCTAAGCAAACAATTTACTTAACATAAGCCCCCAAATTGTATACATCGTGATAGGGGATTGCCTGATCCTCCAAAAACATACCCCATTTCTTTGTATACCTCCGCTCATTCGAAGTATCCAAAACAACCAAATTTGCTTTTATTTCAGACAAAATTCCCTTCTTGTCTACTTCTACATTTTCTTGAATCAATAAAATATCCACTTCCATTTTGAATTTAATATTCGCTTTTGTTTTTTTATTTAAAATAAAGAGACTTGTCCCTTCAAACAAAATCAAACCTTCATGACTATAATGACTTTTCCTAAAGGATTGTAATGACTGAGTGATACTCTTATGTTTCAACCTGCAAGCTTTGGCAGCATAGGCTTCTTGCTTTTTACTTAAAGTGCTTGAACGCATGCTGTAAACTTCCCGTCCAGAATAGAAATCAATAAGAGATGCCTTCGGCGTATGGTAAATAACAATCTTACTTTGATTGTCTAACAGTAGAGTAGCGTAAATTAATTTTATCGAAAAACATAGACAAACAAACAAAGAGACAAATACCCCAAACTTTTTCTTAAAGGAAAGACTCCACATTATTAGTACTAAAATCAAGTAAAGTATACATATGTCTATCTTTTCAAAAGACAAATCAACTAGCTTATGATGCGGTATTTTTTGCAAACAAAATATGAATTGATTGTTAAGCCAAAGAATGAGTCCAAGCATTTTGCTAATAGGTAAAATCAAAATTGGGATAGCAATGCTAACTAAGAATAAAGCAATTCCTAAAGTGAAAATAGCAAAAGCAGCTGGCACTGCAACGATCCCTGAGAGCCAACTCAATAGGGGAAGTTGATTGAAGTAGTAAACCGAAATTGGGAAGGTGATGAGCTGAGCTGCCATAGAAACACAAATCAACTTCCAGATAAAATCTAAAATTTTGTTTTTTGGAATCCAAAGGGAATACAACTTTGGCTGAAAATATATAATTCCAATTAATGCCAAGTAGGAGAGTTGAAAACTTACGGTATTTATCATAAATGGATCAAGCCAAAGAATGATGAAGGCTGAACCTGCAATGGTATTGTAAATATTCGAAAAACGTTTGGCTTCATTCCCTACAAGCAAGCACCCGTACATGATTGACGCCCTCATCACAGAAGCTGTTGAGCCAGTCAAGCAACAATAGAAGTACAAACACGAAAGCATGAATACAAGTTTAAAGAACTTAAACCAAAACTTATTTATTTTAATTAAATTAAAAATGGATAGAAGAATCAAGCAAAGTATTCCAACATGCAAACCAGATACAGCAAGTATGTGCAATGCTCCTGTATTGGCATAAGCTGATTTTGTGACTTCATCTAGATCCGCTTTGTACCCTAAGAGTAAAGCCTTGGCAACGGCATTTTCTTTCTGAGAAGGAATGTGTTCCTCTAAGGCTCCGATTAGTTTTGTCCGTAATAATTGGACCTGCTGAATATAACTGTTATTTGATTTTTGAAGTACTGTCAAACTATCCAAATACATCGAATGAAACAATTGCTTCTGAGCATAGAAAGCTTTCAAATCAAATGCATGAGGGTTTTTAACTTCATCGTATTCTTTAACTATTCCTTTCACAAAAGCCAAGTCTCCAACTTTCAAATTTGTAGTTTCAGGGATGACCTTTGATTGTATAGACATGAGACCTTTGCAGTTGATTAAGTTATTTTCTTCATCTTGAACTGCCTTTAATGCTGCAATAAATTTTGTCGATTCGCTAAGTGTATCGTATTGCTGTACTTGAATTATAAATCCTTCATCACTAGAAAGCTGATGTCGAAAGTGATCCTTCCATTCGTACTGATTGTGTACATGAGCAACATGATTGCCTAAAAGAAAAAGTAGGCAATTGATAAAAAGACCTTTTATCCAAAGGTATCTGTAGCTAATTTTAAATTTTTCAAGAAAAAGAAAGAGGAAAAAAGAAACACAGATTATCGTGTAGATAGGATCTTCTGATGAGAAGACCTTAGGATAACATAGAATACCCAAGACAAAGGGCAGACTTATCCTTAGGCAAGGAAGTTCTCTCCAATTCATAGCTTTACTTTATACAGCCATGAAAATAATAGAAAAAATTGGAATTGTATTAATTTTTAATAGACGAAATAATTATTCCATACTAGATTAGTTTTTAATAACTTTTCGAACAACAAACATACCGGTATCAAGGTCTCTTATTTTAAGGTAGTATAATCCAGTAGGTAAAGTTTTGAGCCTAATAATAGGCTTATTTATAGATCTCATTACAAATTTGCCTTTGATGTTATAAAGTTCAAGTTCATAATGAAGTTGTCCATCAATTTTCAGATATACAAAATCATCAGTAGGGTTTGGCTGTACTAATATCTTTAAGCCATTTAAATTACTTGTTGAATTCGTTAAGTCATCTCCATCACAATCCTCGTCTATGCCATTATTAGGGATCTCGATAGCGTCTGGGTTGATACCAGGATTTTGATCATCACAATCATCTACCAGTAAAAAACCATCTTGGTCCAAATCGTTATCTAGAGTTAGAGAATCACAATCATCATCTAAATCATTGTATGGGATTTCAGTTTGACCAGGATTTATATCTGCGTTTTGATCATCACAGTCTTCTGCAAGAAGGTATCCATCTTGGTCCAAATCATCATCAAGGGTTAACTCATCGCAATCATCATCCAAATTATTGTACGGGATTTCAGTTTGACCAGGATTGACAAAAGGATTGTGCTTATCACAATCATCATCGGTATACCCATCATAATCAAAATCATATTCAAACTCAGAAATTCTGGTTTTGTAAGTATTGGTAATGATAGGTTCATTCGTATCAAAAAAGATACTTGCTTTATTTGCTATGAGATCCCCTTCTATTAAGGTTTTCTTAGTCCTAATTTTAAAAGTTACAAATCCTTGATTCAAGCCTTCTGCAAAAGGTAGATTTATATTTAAGAAATAAAATTCTATAATATTATTAGAAATTAACTTTGTTCTTACATCATGACTTGAGCCTAATACTTGAAAGCTTCCTGGTTCGAAGACATCTATATCTAAACTGTCAACAATTTTAATGTTTATAGCATTCGCATTCCCCAAGTTTTCAAATCTAATTCTATACAAAAGGAAGTCGCCTGTTTTACTTAATGGAATTTCTTCCCCATCTAAACAAGTAATGTCATTCGGATCAAAAGAATTAACGACGACTTGAGATAAATTGAAGCTGTCGTTTTTTACATTATCTTCTTGGGGTGCATTACTAAGGTAAGAGATAAAGTTTAGTTCGTCACCTTGGTTGAGAGGAGGGTCATCCATTGGACCATTCAATAAGAAAGAAACATCAATCTCCCTAGTTTCAAATGGGCTCAAATCCAAAACTTCCCAAGTTAATTTATTAAATTGTTCTGCAGTAAATAATGGATTGCTGCTGGTATAATTCATAATATTCCAGTCATAATTCAAACAAATGTTTGCATCTCTTTTTGTGCTTCCTAAATTCTTAATTACTAAAGTATAGTTCATACTCTGTGAAGGTCTAGGATCTTCTAAGGGCGGTATGATTTTTAATTCAATATCATTTATGGTTTTGAGAGCATCAATACAAAAATACGGTATGTCTTCATTTGAATTATTTGGAAATGAAATCTCAATTTCTTCTGGTGCAGCAAAATAGCAGTCCTCATTTTCAAAAATTGGGCGAATGCGGTATGTTCCATCCTCGACATAGCTTATTAAATTGCCCGTGTTGTTTGGGATCAAAGTCTGAGTAGTTAAACCATTACTTACTTGATACTTTACACCTTCAAAACTAAAATTAGATGGATCACAGTACTCATCTATAAAATAAGATTGAATTTGTAATTTATTAGCCAAAATATCTGAGTCAAATTCGCAGAAAGAATTCACAGATACATTTTTAGGCAAATACTCTGAATATTCTATACTACTTAAACAAGCATAATCTTCCTCATTACAACAGATTTGTTCCAATTTGTCACAGAGAAAAACACTTAAAATGTCAATACAGCAATTAGATCCGCTCAAAAAAGGAGCTCCATTTTTTATGTTTATTGAAATCAATTCAGGATTACGATCCAAATAACATCCAGCAAGCTTAGGATTTTGAGAAAGGTCAATAGTTTTTAGAAGATTAGCTTTCAATGAAACAAATATAAGTTGTTTTAAATAAGACAAATCAATTGAAGTCAATAAATTAATACCTAATTCTAAAGTCTGAATTTGTAAAGGGATGTTTTCAAGGGAAGCAATTTTATTACTACTTGCTGAAATTCTATGAATGCTGGTGAATGCTTCTATACCTACCAAAGATTCAATGTTCCAATTTCTTAAAAACAAAGTCCCAGTTTTTGCCTCAGCCTCAGATACTTGAATTTCGCCATCTCCATTCAAGTCAATTCCCTCATGAATACAAGCTGCTTTAAATCTAGCATCAGGTATGTTGACAATTTGTGCTTTTAGGTCCAAAGCAAATAAACTTATAAAAGAGAAAATGCTAATAATTGTGGCGAATCTCATACTTTAGAAATTTAACACCTAATCTAAGATATTTTGCATTGGTTTACGAATGCAAAAGCAAGAATTTGTATTTTCTTACCCAATTATATTGAGAAAAAGTGGTTTGGATGGAAGATATTTACGAGAGACTATATTGATCCAGTGCCTATTCATAGAAAGCAAGTACCAAAAAAGATAGGTCAAAACTTATTGATTAATTAAAGAAGGATGCTTATTGTTTGTCTTATCGCATTCCGTAATCGCATTAAATGGATCCACGCTCAAAATCAAATAGGGTGTGAAGCGGGTTAATTTTTTGATGTCTAACTTCAATTTCCCTCTATAGGTGCCATTCACTTCTAGGAGACCATCATTTGGACTATTGTAGATGAAGCCTCCACCAATGGGTAAGGATCCTCTAGTTAATTTATCGGTAGAAGAGAGAAAAGCTCGCACTGCTAAATTATCTTCATCTGAAGAAGAGGCTCCCAATAAATGAGCAGGCCCTTTTCCGCTATTGTTTAATATGTATTCTATTTCTAACCACTTGTTATTTCTCTTCACCACAAATATGGTGTCTATGTAAAGGTCAGGGCAAACTTCTTTCTCCGCATAGCTATTCTTAGAAGCAGAGATACTCTCAGAAATATCAAACTTTTCTTCAGGTTCCTCTTTACCTCCTAATAAAGAACCCGACCGTTTCTTACTTGGTTTTGAAGTTTGAGTTTCTTTCTCTATTTCTTTTTCTTCTAATCCCAATGCACTCAATACAGCTTTATCATCTTCTTTCTTTTTTTGCTCCTTCTCAATTTGTTTAAATTTTTCGTCTGTTTCCTTTATTGTTTTTTTACTAGTTTTTTTCTTTGCTTCAGCCAATCTTTTCTCCTCTTGCTCAGCTTTTTTTGCCTCTTCAATCTTTCTTGCTTCTTCTTTCTTTTTTGCCTCAGCAAGTGCTGCCCTTTCAGCTGCCTCCTTTTTTGCCTTAGCTCTAGCTAGATCTTCCTGCTTTTGCTTTTCTTCCTTTTCCTTTTTAATTTTAACAGCAGCTAAGTTTGCTTCTTCAATCATTTTTATTTCCTCTTTCTTCTTTGCTTCAGCAATTGCATTTGCTTTTTCTTGCGCTTCTTCTTTTGTCTGTTTTTTAGCTAAGGCTGCTTGTTTATCTGCCTCAAACTGCTTTTGTTTTTGAGCAGCCTTTTCTGCGGATTCTTTTTTCTTTAAGTTAGCCGCAGTAGTTTCTTTTTCTTTCTTATCATACTCAGCTAAGTTTTTTGCTTGGGCTTGGGCAAATTCCTCTTGTTTTTTCTTCTCTGATTCAAGGATATCTTCTTTTTCTTTCCTTTTCATCTCTGCTAACTTTCTTTCTTCTTCCCTTGCTATTCCCTCTTGCTTTTTCTCAGTTTTTGTATTTTCAACAATGGTTTCTTCTTCAATTATTATTTCCGTTTTCACCGGAACTGTTTCTTTTTTCTTTTTCTTTTTAAGAATTGCGCTTAAGGCAGAAGACTTATCCTCCGTGGTCTTATATTTTAAATCTGGTTTTGTTTTATCTTGCTTCGGTTGATAATGTCTTGCATACCTTTGTTTTTTCTTACTTAGGCTTTTGTATAATTCTTCGTCTGAACTCAAGTTCAATTCTATATTTCTAATAATTTTTCCCGCTGGTAATTTTAGGATTTTCGCGAAAAGTAGATTCTTTATTTCTATTTCTTTGTCTTTCAACGAAGACCGATAAAATGACTCTTCAAATTTTAATTCTAAATCTTCTGGAATTTCTGAAAAAACACCAAATTCAATTAAATTTCTACCTGTGTTAATAGCATTCATTGAGATTCTAAGCTCTTCCTTATTTGACTCCAATATATGGATCGAAGTAAGTAGGATTCGATTACCTTCATAAGGAGGTTTTAAGGAGACCCCAGAATCAATGGACTTTGCATTTAGGCAAATGACACAAAAAGCCAATGAAAAAGAAAGTATTATTTTGTTGAACATTATAGCATTTATTTCTCCTAAGCCCTAATATCAGGAGCTTATAAGTTTAAAAGTTAATAACTTCAATAATTATTCCATTATTGTAGCTAAAAGCAGAATGAATTAAAGAAAAGACAGTTAAATAGTCATCTGCAACATATATCTTTGTAATATGTTATTTCTACCTTGCTAAGTCTTTATTATTCTAACTTTATAATTAGAATTTTTAACATATTTACTTGGTGCAATAATTGACAGTATATTTTGATCGTTTAAATTTGAAATGGTAGAAGAACAAGAATCACAAGAAAAAAAGATCAATATTTGGTTGCCTTTCTTATTGTCAATGATGATGGTAGGTGGGATGCTTGTTGGCTCTAAGTTAAATAAAAAACAGCCTGTTACAAAGATTGTTATTGAAAATGAAGAAGGTCAAAGCTCCATTGGCCAAGGAAGAATAGAAGAATTAATTAGATACATCGAGGCAAAGTACGTTGACAAGATCGAAGGAGAAGACCTTGTAGAAGAGGCAATTGTAGCACTTCTTGAAGATCTCGACCCTCATTCAGTATACATGACTGCAGAGCAAGTTAAAGATGCTGATGAACAACTTGAAGGCAGTTTTGTAGGTATCGGGATTGAATACCTAATGCTTGGTGATACCATTGCTGTACTTGAAGCCATCGAAGATGGGCCTGCAGAAGAAGCTGGTCTTAGAGGTGGGGATAGAATAGTTACGGTATATGATTCTGAAATTGATCAAGATAGTTTTGAGGTAAAAGATGTTGTAAAAAAATTGAGAGGTAAAAAAGGCACCCATGTGGATGTTGGGATCGTAAGAAAGGGATCAATCGAAATTGAAAAGATTAGAATCGAAAGGGATAGGATTCCTATAAAAAGTGTAGACATACATTACATGTTGACAGAAAAAACTGGTTATGTAAAAGTTAACAAGTTTTCTGCTACAACTTTTGATGAGTTTATGGATGCAATTGACGATTTAGTTATCAATCATCAAATGGAACATATAGTCATCGATTTGAGACAAAATGGCGGCGGCTATTTAAATGAAGCCATTAAGATGCTAAACCAAATTTTTAAAGAACAAAGTAAAATGCTGGTCTATACCGAAGGGAGATCTGTAAAAAGAGACGAATATCATTCTGCAGGAAAAATAATCCATCCAATTGATAAAGTCGTAATCCTCATAGATGAGAACACTGCCTCTGCTTCAGAAATCGTCGCTGGTGCAGTCCAAGATTGGGACAGAGGATTGATCATTGGCAGAAGATCTTATGGAAAAGGTTTGGTTCAAGAACAATACAAATTAAAGAATGGATCTGCCTTGAGGTTGACTGTCGCCAGGTATTATACACCTTCCGGAAGATCCATTCAAAGAGATTATAAAAACAAGGAAAAATACCATGAATTTGTTTCTGAGCGACTGGATTCAGGAGAGTTGACTGGGGAACACTCAGCTGTTAAAGCTGACACTTCTATTTTTTACACATCTGGTGGTAGAGAAGTGTTTGCTGGAGGAGGGATTTCTCCAGATATTTTCATTCCAATTGATTCTTCTTTGCTAGATCAAAAATTCAATTCTATAATAAATAAGATAAATCCTTTTGTATTTAGGTTTGTTGAAAAAAATAAACTTGAATTAGATTCAGAATCTTTCTTAAAAGATTACACCATTCCTGAAACAATGTGGATGGAATTTGAGCAATCATTGGCCATAGATGATCTCGATCTTGAACTAAATGAAAAATTAGAAAAAGAAGTAAGACAAAGATTAAAGTCCAGACTTGCAAGACATCTATTTGATGATGAAATGTTTTATCGCAGCATCAACTACAACGATAAAATGATTCGCAAAACGTTAGAAGAGATTAATGATAATCCACTTCTGAGTGAGAATTAATGTTTCTTTTTAAATACCAAACTTTCATAAGCTTCTAATACTCCTTCCATTTTCAATGAAGCCAAATCTTTTTTCTTAGCCGATAAAGAAATCAAGGCTTGATAATTTATAGAATCCTTTTTAAACTTGATCTGATACAAATCTTCAAAGATTTGTTCTACTGATTTTATTTCAGATCCTTGAAAATAGAGTAGATTGTCCAGCTCACAAATTTGTTCTTCTAGGTATGCTTTTAAATTGTCTGAAGTAAATAGTTGACCACCAAGGAGCACATTTACTAATAGTAAACTATGCTGTTGATTCAAAGTTAACTGATTGTCGGAAGACCTCAGAATAAAAACATCAGGATCACTTACAAACGCTCGGTTGTTAAGTTGCCATCTATTTAAAGTAGACCTTAATGCCCCAATAGTAGAAACACGTTCTCTTTTATTTAAGAATTTGAGAACCTTATGTTCCCATTTTAAATGAGTGTCTGCGCTAGTTCTGCAATAATCTACTAATCCAAAAGCAGAGCCTAAGGGAACACCACAAGCCAATATTTTCTTGCCTTTGCATAGTTCGTCTAAAAAACTCATCGCATCATGCATTTGTTGCCCTCTTGTTTTGTTTTTTCGAACTTGAATGGCTGCAGCAAATAAGAAATCTACTTTGACCATATCAAAATACCATTTATTAAAATAGGTAAAGAATACTTCAATAAGGTACGTTCTGAATTCTTTATTATAAATGTCTAAGGCATAAAAAGCACCACTCCATAAGGGATTGTAGCCAAGCTTTATAGGTTTGCCTTTTTCATCTTTAAGCAACCAGTCTTTCTTGTTTTTAAATAAACTTGACTGCTCTTCACAAATAAATGGAGCAATCCAAATACCGGCTTGCATTTTATGTTGTTTTATTTTTGAACTTAGGGAAGGCATCTTTTTTCTAAAAGATTCTTTTAAGTCAAGCCAATCTCCGACATGTTTTTGGACACCATCATCAATTTGAAAAAATATGGTTTCAGGCTTATTAGCCAATTTATGCACGGCCTCCGCAAAATCATTTAACTCTGAATCTATTAATGAAAATTCAATTTTGTTAAAATGTTTATACCAAGAAGTCCAACCAAATGACAAGGCCGCATTTTGCCTCTTTTTTTCTATGTGTTTAAAATAATTATCAAATACTTCTTCTTCATTTCCTTGGCCAATGTATAATTTCATTGCAGGAAATGAATGTGCTAATTTTATATTATCACAAAGTGCAGTGGCTATTAATAAGTTCTCCTCTGGTTTGTAAGTAAAGAGTGTAAAGTTTAGCTGCTCACTCAAACTTCCGAAAAAATGAACTTGCTCACCTTGTTTTATAAAGGCATAAGACCAAGAATACAAAGAAGGTGTTTTCGTTTCTTCAAACTGTGCATCTCCATAATACTTAAAGAATTTTTTGGCGCCAAATCTCAATTTTGGGATCTGATCGCCTTGGTTTAGCAGGAGAGATTCTGACCAAGATTGATAACCATTGCAAAAGAACTTGGCATTACTAGAAATTTTAAGAGGGATATGAAATTCAATTTTATGTAAAGTTATTTCTTCTTTTGGATGAATAAAGATAGCGTTAACTTGCCCCTTAATTTCGTTTATTGATTGATGATCAATATACAATTCATCAAGAAAGGTTTGTTTAGCTGCAGTTGCTTTTACGGCGGTGTTGTTATAATAGACTTTGCATTCCATATGGTGCAAAGATAAGATAGATTTGATATTTTACCTTTTGCAGGATACTCAAACATAATCGGCATTACTCTCTCAAGAATTCGAGTTCTCCTCTTTGATCTAATTTAATGATTACCGAAGGTTTTGATGAAGACTTTTCTTGTTGTCTCAAAGCCACAATATGATCTACATTTTTTAGAATGTTCGATTGGATTTCTCCAAAGGAATTAGGGTAGGGTTGGTCGCTAATATTTGCTGAAGTAGAAACTAATGGTTTGCCATAGTTCTCGATCAATTTGCGACAAAATTCATCTTGAGGTATTCTTATACCAATAGATTTATCTTTTGGCAATAATATCTCAGGAAGATTTCTAGCATTATTATAAATGACAGTTAAAGGACGTGAATGATAAAGAAGAAGTGTTTCTATTTTTGGATGTATACTTTTGACATAAGTCTTGATCATTTCAATAGAACTAGCTAATAGGATCAAAGGCTTGTCTTGAGGACGATTTTTAATCTTATAAATTTTCTTAATAGCTTCTTCATTGGTTGCATCACATCCTAAACCCCAAATTGTATCAGTTGGAAATAAAATAGTTCCGCCGGCAGTTAAAGTAGAGATAGCTTGATTTAGGTAATTGTCATCTATCATATAAAGTTGGATTTAATTTTAGTTTACGTATGTCATTTAATTGGCGTAGATAATTTAATTATCCGATAATATGTTACTGTAAACGAGTATATTTATAACTAAATTGGATTTAAATGTTAAATTTTTTAACAATTTTAATCCTTCTAAGAGTAGGACAATGCCAAACACCAAAAATAAAGCCTTTTTACTACTAGTTTTCTTCCTCTTGCTGGCACAAATTAGCTTTGCTAGACATATAATTGGTGGTGAAATTACATATGAATGCAACGGAAACGGAAATTATACCTTCACTTTATTAATTTATAGAGATTGTTTAGGCAATGGAGCTGATTTTGACTCTGCACCTGGCGCTTTGGTTGGGACCGTGACCTTTTTTAGTAATGGCCAAGTTATCGATGTAGAAGAGCTACCAACACCAGTTGAAGATAGTGTAGCACCAAGTATTAATAATCCTTGTGTTGAAATCCCTTCAAATGTATGTGTAGAAAGAGCTGTATATGTTTTCGATTATAACTTACCTAATTCTCCAAGTACCTATACAATTTCCTATCAGAGATGTTGTAGAAATAACAGTATAACAAATATTTTTACACCTGAATCTACTGGAGCCACCTATACCATTGATTTGGTGCCTGAAGCCCAGGCACTTTGTAATAATTCACCAACTTTCAATAATTTCCCACCTATAGTTATTTGTTCAAATGAAGAACTAATCTTTGATCACTCTGCAACAGATGTTGATGGCGATCAGTTGATTTATGAATTTTGTTCTCCTTTTGTTGGAGGTGGATTGGCAGGAACTGGTATGACAGCAGGTCAAGCATCAGACCCAAATGGCGTTGCTCCAGATCCTGAAACACCACCACCATACCAAAATGTGAGCTTTATACTACCAACTTATACCCCTTTAAACCCATTAGCTGGAAATCCTTTAGTGACTATTAATTCCAATACAGGCTTGATTACTGGGATTCCTCGAATCAATGGACAATACGTTGTAGGTGTTTGTGTGTCAGAATTTAGAAATGGGCAATTGCTAAGTGTAGTAAAAAGAGATTTTCAATTCAATGTGACTACTTGTGATCCTTTGGTAGAGGCGGATATTGTTGAAGATGTGATCCTAGGGGACAAAGAATTTGTAATTAATTCTTGTGGTGTCAATGATATTCAATTTCAAAATGAATCTTTTGATAGAAATAATATTACAGAATACTCCTGGGAGTTTGAAATTAATGGAGTTGTAGAAAAATTTACTGATTGGGAGCCCTTAATAAATTTTCCTGATACAGGTTTATATGAAGGAGTTCTAATTTTGAATCCAGGTTTAGAATGCGGAGATACTGCCACTATTTATGTAAATGTATATCCGCCAATCTATGCAGATTTTGATTTTGAATATGATACTTGCATTGCTGGACCTGTTGTTTTTACTGATTCCTCTTCCACTGGAGCCCCACTGATCGTCGATTGGAATTGGGATTTTGGTGATGGGGAAGGATCTGGAGAGAAAGACCCAAAACATCTATATAGCGAACCAGGAGAAAGGACTGTCATCTTAAGGGTTACAGATAGTAATGAATGTTCGGATCAATTTTCGGCAATAATCAATTGGTCACCAGCGCCCACTGAGGTTGTGGTTATGCCTTCCTCTTTCTTAGGCTGTACACCAGGGAATGTATTTTTCAATAATCTTTCAAGTCCTATTGATTCAACTTATGACATAACTTGGGATTTTGGTGATGGGACTTTTGGGTCGGAAGTTAGCCCATCGCATACTTATACAGATCCTGGAGTGTATTCAGTTTCTTTAAGAATTATATCTCCTTTTGGTTGTGAAATTGGAGACGATTTCCCAGATTGGATCACCATACAACAAGGACCTGTAGCTGATTTTACCTTTTCGCCTCAAAAGGTTACTTCCTTGGAAAATACCGTTGAGTTTTTTGATCAATCAATCGATGCTGAAAGATGGCAATGGGACTTTGGATTAGGTGCCTCAAGAGAGCAGAACCCTATTTATACCTTTAGGGATACCGGACAACAAGACATAGTTCTAATTGTTTATCATGAAAATGGCTGTCAAGACACCGCTTATGCTAAAATTGATGTTGAACCTGTGTCTAGATATTTTATTCCAAATGCCTTTACACCTAATAATGATACAAGAAATGATCTTTATCAAGGTGTAGGTACCTTAGACGATATTCTTGATTTTCAAATGCTTATCTGGGATAGGTGGGGAGAATTGATTTTTCAAACAACTGATCCATATGAAGGATGGAATGGTAAGAAGAATAATGTTGGCAGAGATGAACCGAATGGCGTTTACATTGTTCTTGTAAACTATACTGGGCCAAGGGGAAATAGCTTTGAAATAAAGGAATTTGCAACCTTGATTAGGTAAATTTCCTTATATTTGATATTATTATAATATACAAAAGTATGTGGATTTAATAAAGATTTATCCGTATATTTGCCCCTCTTTATAAAAAAACGATAATAGTAACTATAATGGATGCAATAAAATTTGTTCACGAGCAGCTTACACCAAAAACTGATTTTCCTACTTTTAAGCCAGGTGATAATGTGGTAGTTAGCTACAAGATTATTGAGGGATCGAAAGAAAGAATTCAGAATTTTCGTGGAAATGTGATCCAAATCAATGGAACAGGTTCTACAAAGACATTTACAGTTAGAAAGATTTCTAATGGGGTAGGAGTTGAAAGAATCTTCCCTTTTACTTGTCCAGCAATTGATGGCATTCAAGTCCTTAAAAGAGGTAAGGTGAGAAGAGCTAAACTATATTACCTAAGGGCAGTAACTGGTAAAAAAGCCAAGATTAAAGAGAAAAAATTCTTAAAGAACTAATAATTGAATTATTAGAATCTAGTTTTGAATTAAAGCCAATATTTTGCTATATTGGTGCATATCTAAAGATTAAACGTAAAAAATTAAACAAAAGAGACTTTCTTGGGTTAGACTCTAGTTTTTGTTGGCGCTCCTCTGCACTTAATTATCGAGAGAGTAATTAGTAAGCAGGCGGAGCGTTTTTCTATTCAACGATCTTTTCTAATTCTTCATCAGTTTTCCTCAATATTTCTTTACAAAAAGCCAATAGTTCTTGGGCTCTTTTGACGTCTTCTACTAAAGTATCAACAGAAACATCATCTTGTTTTAGCTTCTCAACAATCAGATTCAACTCTTCTATTGCTTCTTTGTATTTAGGTTTATCCGTTTTTTTTGCCATGATTATTATTTTTTACTTCAGATTGTATAGTACCAGATATAAACTCAGTTTCTAAAAGATCTCCTATTTTAATATCATTGCGGTCCTTCAATACCTTTCCATCTTTTCTTGTAATAGAAAAACCTCTTTTTAATGTATTACTCACATCCATTATCTCAAGTGTTTTCTCGATATGTTCCAGCTTGTTAATGGATTGCCTCATAAGATGTTTGATCGTTTGTTTGATATTTTGCTCGATATGGTCTAAAAGCATTTTACTGCTGGATATTTTAGCCTTAGCGCTAGAAAGAATAATATTATTAATTGCTGATATTTCAAGCATTTTTTGCTTTAATAGATTTTTTGAAATCTTATTGATTTCCACACCAAGGCCTAAAAGTTTTGCCTCAAAAGCCATATTATGGCTAATAATAAAGTCAGCTACAGCTGTAGGAGTCTTTAAAGAACTTTTTGCCACCATATCTACCAAAGAAGAATCTATTTGATGACCAACACCAACCAATACAGGGAGTTGGCAATTTGCAACAGCTTTGCAAACTTCATAATTGTCAAAACCGGCTAGATCTAGTTTTGAACCTCCTCCTCGGATTATCACAACACAATCAAAATTGTCATGAAAAGAGATATCTTCAAAGGCATCTTGAAATCCTTGCTCAACAGCCTGTCCTTGTACTGCTGTTGCGAAAAGCAATAGCTTAAAACGATAGCCAAAATCATTGTTTTCAATGTGGGCTACGAAGTCCTTATACCCAGCAGCCTGGGAAGAACTGATAACGGCAATCTTTCGAAAAATTGGAGGAAATTGTAAAGCAGCGTTTTTATCTATCAACTGCTCTGACTTAAGCCTTTTTAGCGTTTCAGCTTTTTCTACAGCCAGTTTGCCTAGAGTGTAGTTCTCATCAATGTCCTCAATGATTAATTTTAGACCATACCTTTCATTAAAATCTACAATAATTTTGAGCTTTACTTCTATCCCTTGCTTGATTATGTCCTTTATATCGGTATTTGTTTTGGATTGAAGCTTATTCAACCTATCCTTCCAAATAATGGCCTGCGCATGAGCTTTAACATCGTTATCTGCTTCTGACTTTTGCACCAGATCGATGTAACAGTGTGCTTTGGTAAAACTAGCTTGAGAAATCTCTGCAGTTATCCAGACGGCTTCAGGCACATTTAAAGAAACGAATCTTCGTATAAATTGATTTAATTCGAAAAGAGTATAGCTATCCACGAGTACATTTTATTATTTAGTGTATTACTATGTACATTCACAAGAACCGCATAATTCTAATGCGATGTGGTGATCTGTATATAATATAAAAAGTAGATGCTAAATTTTTGAAGAAGACCAGTCTAATATTAAAATTTCAAACTGGTTTGTAAGCGAATAGAAAGGATTATTCTAGTGAAAAACGAAATAATCCTTTCTATCTGCTCAATATAATGTGCTTGATTGGAAAAGTCTTTTTTGTCCCTTAGAAAGGCGCTATTAAGCTGAAATAACTTCTTTTACCAAGTCAGCCGCTTCTTGTAAAAGAGTTGCTGAGTGCACCTTTAAACCTGAATTATCAATGATATCCTTTGCTATGTCTGCATTCGTACCTTGCAACCTTACAATAATCGGTACTTTGATCTCATCTCCCATATTCTTGTATGCGTCCACAACTCCCTGAGCAACTCTATCACATCTAACAATTCCACCAAAAATATTGATCAAGATGGCTTTCACAGCTGGATCTCTTAAAATGATTCTGAATGCTTGTTCTACTCTTGCGGCATCTGCAGTTCCACCTACATCCAAGAAGTTTGCTGGTTCTCCTCCAGATAATTTGATTATATCCATTGTTGCCATAGCTAATCCAGCTCCATTGACCATGCAACCTACATTGCCATCAAGATTAACGAAGTTTAGGCCATAGCTCTTTGCTTCAACCTCTGTTGGATCCTCTTCGTCTGTGTCTCTTTGAGCCTCTAGATTTGGATGTCTAAATAAAGCATTATCATCTATTGAAACCTTACTGTCTACGGCAATTACACGCTCATCTCCTGTTAATAAGGTCGGATTTATCTCAAAAAGGGAAGCATCCGATTTGACAAATGCAGTGTATAGTTTAGCGATAAATTTGGTCATTTCTTTAAATGATTGACCGCTTAAACCCAAATTAAAAGCAATTTTTCTAGTTTGGAAACCTTGTAAGCCAACACTAGGATCAATGTATTCTTTATGTACCAAATGTGGTGTTTCTTCTGCTACTTTTTCAATATCCATCCCGCCTTCAGTGGAGTAGATGATGACATTACACTTTCTATCTCTATCCATCAAAATTGATACATAGAACTCCTTACAAGCATCAAAATCAGGAGCATAAGCATCCTCAGCTATTAGTATTTTTCGGACCAATTTGCCAGGCCCTTCCATACCTCCAGGTGTCTGAGGTGTTTTAAGCATCATACCAAGTATATCTCCACTCACTTCTTTCAAATTGTCTAAATTCTTAACCAATTTGACACCACCTCCTTTTCCTCTTCCTCCAGCATGAATTTGAGCTTTTACAATTGCTATATCTGATTTAGAATCAGATTTGATTTTATTGTAAGCTTCTACTGCCTGATCAATATTTTCTGCTACATAGCCCTTTTGAATAGCTACCCCAAAACTGCTCAATAATTCTTTTGCTTGATATTCGTGAAGATTCATATTTCTTTTTGATTTATCCTGCAAATGTATGGATTTATTGATTATAGTTAGGGATAAAATTCAATAATTTCTTATGATATTTCTATGCGACTTGAGGACTTTCCGAGATTGCCGAACTGAGTAATGTGTTATGGACTTTTTTCAATAAAAAAGCCAGCTTCTTTTTATCAAGAGAAACTGGCTTTTAATTTTTAAATAATTGGTAATAAAATATACTAATCAGTAATTATTAATTTTTTTGTTAAAATGCCTTTTTTATATTGCAAGCTTACAATATAAATTCCAGCATTTAAATTTCCAGTTTCCAATTGCATCTGGTGTTCTCCCGAAGGGATTGTTGCCTGCTTTTTACTCAGCGATTTACCATGGATATCTATGATGCTAATTTGGGCATCCATCGCTTTTTTGGAACTAAATGTAAGTGTTAAATCTTCATTCGATTTTATTGGATTTGGCATGATCTGCCAATCTTTAATTTCTGAAATACTTTGAACAGCAGTCACTCCATCTCCTGTTGTAAAACTATAAGTTTCAGACCAACCGTAACAAGTAGAATATTCATTATATGGATAAACTCTCCAATAGTATTTTTCATTTTCTCTAAGATCTTCAAAGGTAGCTCCAGGATACCAAGAATAAAACCTTTGAACATCGGCGTTAAAAGATTCAAATCGATCAATTTCGACAATATAAGAGCTTGCATTTGGGAAAGCCTCCCATTCTAAATGTACTATGTTATTGTAGTCAAGCATTGCCCCGATAGGTGGATTTAATGGAACAACAAGGTCTTCAGGATCAAGGTGATTACTGTTGTCAGGTTTCAAGTTTTTGTCTATTGTTCCATTTGCTCTTCTGTCACTCAAGTCTACACTCATGAGTTCTTTTTGTTGTTCTGTGAAAACTTCATCACAACCAAAGAAGTAAGACATGACATTTTCTTTTGCTGGTTCAACCAACACACCACATGGGTCTAATATATTGCCTGTGTAAGTGCAATTGCCATTCGAATATTCTACACTCAATAGATAATCAGGCCACGTGTCGCAAAGCATATCTCCAGCTGTTTCACAATTGGCACAGGAACCAGTTCGGTCATTGTTTTCAGTTCTCGGACCATTTGGAGAAAAAGCTGGTGCAGGGTTTGAATGTATGTCTGGATTATAAGGATTTGCGTCCCAACCAAAAAATACGTGCATCAAACTGAGCATATGACCGATTTCATGTGTCAAAGTGGCTTCATCGTATCCTATATTAGCTTTTCTAACAACGATCCAATCAAAAGTCGGAGAATAATATCCAGCTGTTGTACCGACATTTGCAATGTCGCCAGCATTTAAACAAACAAAAATATTCATTCTTCCAAAGTGCTGACTTTTTGCATTTGATAAAAACAACTGACCGGATGGGGTGGCTGGATCTTCAAATGCGATAGTATTATTTATATAATTAAATTCACCATCTAGATAAAATTGAATGTTTTGATCAGCAAAATCTTCATTGATTCTGCAAAGTGTTCGAAACAATTCTATTTCTTTTGCTCCTCCAAAACCATTGCTGTTTGCCATAATATGAAATTGGATTGGTACAAAAATGGTCTCTTGAAATCTTGGAACTTCTCCATTTTTTATCGCCCGCTTGTGCTGAATGACTCTTTCTGATAGTTTAACCATATCAGCATGACTCATGCCGCAGTTTACTGGTTGTTGGGCTTGGAGTGAACCTGTAAATAATCCACAGACCACAAAAATGCAAGTAAAAATTCTTATCATGTTTGTTTAAATTTTAATCTAAGCTACTATAAATCGCTTAATAATATTATACTTTTGCCCCAAAATACTCTAAACAATGATTTATAAAAAAAGCCACTTTTTATTTAAAAAGTGGCTTTTCCCATAACATCAGATTATACAATCAGCATTTGGTTCTAATTATTAATAATCAACTTTTCGGAAAGTATTCCTTCCTTTGTTTGAATACTAACAATGTAAATACCTTGCTGCAGATTTTGAGTGTTTAAGCTAATAGAATTGCTTCCTGATCTTAATCTTTCTGATGTTTTGATCAGATGTCTTCCAGTAATATCAGTCACATTTATTTCCGCATCCAAATTGTTTTGAACACTAATTTGAATAGTAATTTGATTACCAGAAAGAACTGGATTTGGATCTACTTGCCAATCTGCTATGGAAGGGATTCCAACAGTAGAGGTAGCTCCTTCACCTGTTGTGAACTCAAATGATTCTGACCATCCAAGACATCCTGAGACTTCATTATAAGCATAGACCCTCCAAAAATATTTAGTATCAGCCTTGAGGTCAAAGATTTCAGCTCCATTAGTACCAGTGAAAACTCTTTGATTAGCAGTATTAAATGAAGAAAATCTGTCAACATCAAGTATATATTTAGTCGCATTTGGCACTGGTTCCCATTCAAAATGAACGTTAAAATTATAGTCAAGTACTTCACCCATTGCTGGGTTGACAGCAACTACAGGATCAACTACGGGATTAGTATTGTCTGGTTTAAATGTTCTATTTAAGGTGCCTTCTTGATTCAATCTTTTAGTAATATCAGCTCTTATCAGATCTTTTTGGCCTTGTGAAAAAACCTGATCACAACCAAAAAAGTAAGACATATAGTTTTCTTTTGGAGGCACAACCAAAACACCGCAAGGATCTAATATTTGGCCGTTATAATCACAATTACCACTTGAAAAACTCTGACTTAATAGATAATCCGGATTTGTATCACATAATCTATCTCCTGCGGTCTCACAATTTTTGCAATTTCCTGTTCTATCCATATTCTCTGTAGGCCGAGGATTATATGGAGAAGGAGTTTCAGACGGAGCTGGATTTGAATGCATGGATGGATCATATGGACTAAAATCCCAACCAGCAAAAGTGTGTTGAAGGCTGAAAAAATGACCAAGCTCATGGGTTAATGTTTCATTACTGCTCGAAACGTCTGATATTCTAACCACTATCCAATCAGATTGTGGGGAATAAAAACCAGCTGAAGGGCCTACATTGGGAATATCTCCTGCCGCAAGGCAAATAAAAATATTGGCTCTGCCAAAATTTTGGTTCTTACCATTTGATAATTGCAGTTGCCCAGCAGCTGATCGCGGATCTTCATAGGCAGCTGTATTGTTAATATAATTGAATTCTCCTTCTACAAAAAACTGTACTTCTTGATCGAAGTAGTCTTCATTTAGTCTACAAACCTGTTGCAAAATTTCTTCTTCATTTATACCTCCAAATCCAGCACTTGTAGCCATGATATGAAACTTAAGTGGTATGTAAAGAATTTCGGAAGACCTTAAATTTGAGGATTCAGCAACAAGTTTCTTGTTTTCGATCAATCTTTCTGTCAAAAGCTGAAGTTCTCCATGGTTCATACCACATGATCTATCTTGGCTTATAGCACTTGGTATCGAAAATAAAAAGCTTAAAGCTAAAATCAATAAAAATCTACTCATGATATATGTTTATTTAATTAACCACAATTTATGAAAAATATGTGCTTAATATTGTCTTAAAAGGTGCAAAGTCTTCAATTTCTTAAGAAGACAGCATTTCTTCTCAAGGTTTAGCCTATTATTGATAATAAAATCCAATGTGGATGACAATTTTGAGTTCATATTTTATACCTTGATTTTAGTTAAATTTAATCTTCATTTTGAAAACACTGGCCATAAATATTAAAGATTATTGTTTGATCATATGCCTCGTCTTTGGTTTAATATTGCTAGGAAGCCCAGCATTGTGCGCTCAAGAGAATTTCAAGCAGAAAAGAAATAGTTATTTTGTTTTACCCTTGGTTTTTTATTTGCCTGAAACAAATTTAGGCTTTGGGGCTGCAGGCAATTATTCATTTCTTTGGCCTAATCAAATTATCGGAGATAAACCCTCTTCTTTATCCATTGGATTTGCCTATACACTTAACAAGCAATTTCTATTTTACATACCATATAATATATTTTTTAAGGAAGAAGAATATTGGGTAAAAGGAGAGCTTGGCTATTATGATTACATCTACCCATATTTTGGAATTGGTAATGAAAACAGAGTCGATGAAGAAAAATATGCAGCCAAATTTCCTAGAATTGAATTAGATGCCTTGAAAAGAATTAAGTCAAATGTATACATTGGGATAAACTATAGATTTGATGATATGAACTTAGGAGATTTTAAGGCTTCTGGAAGTTTAGAGGCTGGAAATACCTTAGGTGTTGAAGGAGGTATCACTTCTGGTATAGGTCCAATGATAATTCTTGATAAAAGGGATCATATCAATTGGCCGACCAAAGGGATTTTACTAGAAAGCAGATTTTTTTACAACACTTCTTTGTTTGGAGCAACTTATGAGGCTTCCTATTTTGAATTTTTCTTTAGTAAATATATTCCTCATAATAAGAATGTATTTGCTTTAAATTTTATTAGCAAAAACACATTTGGAGAAGTGCCTTTCTATGAATTGGCACTTTACGGAGGAGGCAAAAGATCTCGAGGTTACTTGAGAGGACGTTATCGGGACAAAAACTTATACATATTTCAACTTGAATATCGAATGCCAATTTGGAAAAGATTCGGTGCAGTACTTTTTGCTAATGGCGGCGGTGTCTATAATGAAATTGATGATTTAAGTTTTAATACATTTCTTCCTGCAGCAGGATTTGGCCTAAGATATCAAATTGATAAAAATCAAAAAATTAACCTTAGACTGGATATCGGTTTCGGAATTGATTCTACAGAATTTTATTTTACATTTAAAGAGGCGTTTTAAGAATGAAATTGACTGTCATAATACCGACATTAAATGAGGGCAAATTGATTGATGGTTTATTGACCCAACTTTGTAAAATTGAAAGTTCAAATGTTGCAGAAATAATAGTTGTTGATGGAGGGTCTTCTGATGACACTATTGCTAAGGTTGCCAAGCATGATGTGAAGTTAATTAAAAGTTCTGCTGGCCGAGCTAAACAAATGAATAAAGCAGCTGAAGAATCAATTGGAGATACTTTATATTTTATTCATGCAGATACCAGGCCGCTTGGTAGCTTTCCTGCGGATATAATGAAAGCGCTCGATGAGGGCTACCATATTGGTTGCTATCGCTTTAAATTCGATTCTAAAAATTTACGATTAAAAATAAATTCCTTCTTCACCAGAATGAATGTCTTAATGATGAGGGGAGGAGACCAGACACTCTTCATAACTAAAAGATTCTTTAATGAATTGAACGGCTTTGATGAATCTTATGTGATCATGGAAGATTTTGATTTAATAAGAAGAGCTAGGAAGCTTCGAAAATTTAAAATCATTGACAAAAGCGTTTCTGTTTCAGCGAGAAAATACAAAAAGAACGCTTATCTGAAAGTTCAAGTAGTTAATCTTTTAGCATTCCTAATGTTTTATTGTGGAACTGCTCCTCATAAAATTCGTCAAATGTACCATCGGTTTCTAAAATTCTAATAGGATCAAACAGGTGGATTAAAAATGTCGTTCACTCATTCTCTTGCTTCCTTTTTTCTTTTCTGTAGAAACAAATTTTCGATAAGTTGGTGATTTTTAAATCGCTACAGTTGTTTCATTTGATAAAAAAAGTATTTTTGTGCTTAATTTTCATAATTTATTAATAAATAAAATTTCTCAATGAGCAAAGTTACCGTAGTTGGCGCTGGAAATGTAGGTGCCACAGTTGCAAATG
>CALIIW010000031.1 GCA_938018185.1 uncultured Saprospiraceae bacterium | reverse complement strand
TTTTTGACTCTTACTTAATGTAAAACAAATAGAAGTATAGAATTTTTGGATTGATTTAGGCTTTGAAAATGCTATGAAGGCATGGAAATATCCTTAAAATTCGGGCCTTCATCGTAATATTGCAATATTACTTTTGCTTTTTTTATCAAATACTTTCATCTTCCTTTTCAACACTTCTAAGAGAATTAGCATCATCAAATTTAAACCTTTGCGATAATTCCTATATTCTGAATACCATAGATTGGATCAAAGTCTATCTTAAACAGATTACCTTGAAAGTCATAAGGAATTGATTTCTGTTCTTTTGATATGGTGGCTCAGATGATAGAAAGGACATCTTTAATAAAAATCTATACGATTTTTAAATTTTTAATTCGAGTCAAAGTTATGGCGGAATGCTAAAAAAATAACGCAACTTACTCTAATGAAATAATTCACTGATTTCTGTTACATGGGAGATAAATCGAAAAGTAGATCGGAGTGTAGATCGGAGTGTAGATCGGAACAATAACAAAAAAAGGAATTAGAAAAGGCCTTATTCAAATGAATAAAGCCTTTTCTAATTCCTGCATCACTTTCGCGAAAAGTCAAAATATCAAGCAAGATTGAATTAACAAAAACTAAATTAGCTTTTTTTAAAAATCGTCTTCTCTTTTTCTACTTCTGTTTTTTTCAACATATTCAAATCTCTAGAAGTATAAGAAGATCCAAAATTCTTAGATAGATTCACAACCTGTCCCATGGCATTTACGAATTGCTCTTTAGTGAGCTCTTCCAATGGATGGGTGAATACAGAAATTACAAATCCTTCATAAAGAGAATATTTCGCATCTAGTGCCGAATTGAAATTAGCTTCCAGCATGGCTTTCATTTGACCGACTTTGAGTTCACTCTCTTCTAGGATAGGTGCAAAAATTCTCATCCTATTTGCCGTTTCATCCGTCAGTACAAAAACAGGGTGAGAATCGTAGACACAATGCCAGTTGCCCGGTTCGCCTTCTTTTTCTACTGCAAGCTCTTTTAAGATAATTGACATCTCTGAGTTGGACATCCCAATTTGGGCTTCTAAAGTGAAGCTAAATAGGCTTAGAAAACCAATAAATATAATCGAGTAAAGTATCTTCATAACATTAAGAATTTAATTAAGCGAAGAATGTTATGTAGGTGGAAGAAGCATTTTATATAATTCAAATACCTTTCCAAATTGGCTCTTCGCTCTTCGCTCTTGGCTTTTTGGCCTTTAACTGAAAAAAGCCAATGACTAATGGCAAGCAGCTAATTGCCAATCAAAAAAGGCGAGCACTGTATAAGTACTCGCCCTTCTATTTTCGACTTTGCGTCTAATTATTTATTTCAACAAACTATCATACTTAGCTTTATCATTTAAAAGCGCAACAGCTGATTTGATCTCTTCATCATTTCTAAGACCCATTTTAATTTTTCCTTTGTTGTAATGGAATCTTGCAGCGATTTCTTTTTCGATCAAATTTGTCAAAGCAGCTTCATGTTTCATGATGTCATTCTTCTTAACTTCAATGATCTTATTTGAAATAGCAGTTAGTTCTGAATCAAGCGTATACTTTTCATCTTTAGCCTTTTTCATTAACTCCTTAAGCAATTTTTCAGATCCAGATTCGTAAGAATAATTCTTATCAGCCAAGAATTGAACAAACTTATCAAAGTCATTAAACTTATAGTCTTCTACTTTTTCCATTGAAGAAACATTGCTTATATATTCAGTTACAAACTGAAAAATAAGATGCTTTCCTTTTAGACTTTTGATTATTCTTTCTTGATCATCTTCTCCTATCGCTACATCCGGCTTAACACCTCCACCATCTAATACTTTTCTACCAGACCTAGTTTTAAAAGGTGTTCTTTCCGCGTCAGGAATGTCAAGAGGTTCTCCTCCATCATATTTTACAGATTGTATGCATCTTCCTGAAGGGATGTAATACTTTGCTGTAGTCAACTTAACTTTTGAATTGTATCCAACATCTCTCGTGTTTTGAACAAGGCCTTTTCCATAAGATCTTTGCCCCATCAGTACACCTCTATCCATATCTTGCATCACACCCGAAACAATCTCAGAAGCAGAAGCAGAACCATTATTAATCAATACAACTAATGGAATTTCTTCATCAACTGCTCTGTTTAAAGTTTTAAAACTTCTATCCCAGTCTTTTACTTTTCCTTTAGTAGTAACTACCAATTCATTTTTAGGAATAAAAACATTAGATACATTAACTGCTTCAGTAAGCAATCCTCCACCGTTTCCTCTAAGGTCAAAAACAACTCCTTTCATGTCAGGGTTTTCTTCCTTTAGTTTCTTTACTGCATCTCCTACGTTCTTTCCTGCATTTCTTGTGAAGGTAGTCAAAGCCACATAGCCAATACCATCAGCTATCATACCTGAATAAGGTACATTAGGAACAGAAACCTCGTCTCTAACTAAAGTTATTTTCTTTGTTTTTGCTTCTCCAAATCTTTGCACAGTCATAACAACCTCCGTACCTGGATAACCTTTTAAGATATTACTTACATCTTCTGTGCTCTTGCCAGCAGTAGATTTGCCATCAATTTCGACGATCTCATCGCCAGCTCTCAAGCCAGCTTTTTGAGCAGGTTGACCTTCCCAAGGTTCCGTGATCATAATCTTGCCATCAATTTTACGAAACAGTGCTCCGATTCCATTATATTTTCCTTCAGTAATGTATCTAAAACCTTCAATTTCAGATTCTGAAATATAATTGGTGTAAGGATCCAATGATTCTAACATGGCATCCACCCCTGTGCGCATTAATTTTGCAGGGTCCACATCGTCTACATAGTATGTATTAATTTCTTTGTAGAGATTGGTGAATATTTCGATATTTTTAGAAATTTCGAAATATTTTTCATGATTTGGTGCTGAATTAAAGCCTACGCCGACAAAAAATGCGACGAAAACAAAACTAAACATCTTTAAATTCATATTCATTTTCCTCATTTAGAGCTTATTTTCTTCCTTTAAGACTTAGAAATAGAACGAAAGTCAACGTTTCTTATGATATTAAGGTAACATAAAATTGACGTGACACATCTTGGGGGGAGAGAATTACTTAAAGTAGTCTAAAAATAGTGCCATAATTAACATTTTAATCAAAATAGTGGACCATTTTCTGATGATTCCAAAACGAAAATTTAGCCTTTTTCTAAGCCCCCATCAATATTAAACGTAATTGTATTGCTAAATAGTTGACTATAAGTCTATTGAAGCTTTCAAAATGTTAATCTATGTAGCTAAAAATTCTTGCAAAGCCTTGGTCGTTTCCTTTGGTTTATCAGCATGCACCCAATGACCAGCATCAGAAATCTCCTTAATTAGGACATTAGGAAACATCTTCTTGATCATTATTTCGTCATCAGCTTGAATATGTCTAGATCTTTCTCCTTTCAAAAACAAACAAGGACCCTCAAAGGCTTCATCAAAAGTAATAGGATCCAAGATTCTTTCATACTGCTCCACTAGAACTGACAAATTCATTTTCCATCGATAGCCACCTTCCTTTTTACGGCTCAAATTTTTTAATAAAAATTGCATAACCCCTCTGTCTTTGATGCTTTGCCCAAGTGCATCTTCTGCATCCGAACGTTTCTCAATTTTGCTCAAATCTAGATTGGTCAGAGCTACTAAAATCTCATCATGACCTCTAACTGATTGCTTTGGCGCAATATCTATTACGGCAAGTTTTTCTACTACATCTCCAAAATCAGCTGCAAACTGCATGACTGTTTTTCCGCCCATAGAATGACCGATAAGATGTGCTTTATGGATCCAATTGTCTTCTAAAAAGATAGCTAGATCTTCAGCCATCAACTTGTAGTTATGTTCGTCAAAATGAGGAGACTTACCGTGGTTTCTTTGATCAACTAAATAGACCATATTATTTTCTGCCAAAGATTTACCAATCGTTTGCCAATTGTCTAGCATTCCAAATAAGCCATGCAAAATTATAACTGGATCGCCTTCACCGAAGGATTTAAAATTTAACTTCATAATCGTAAAAATACCCATTTTCATTCCACTAAAGTGGAAGCTTTAAAAAAACAATCGGACACATAAATAGTTGCCTGCATATTTTTGTATTTTGGGTCACTTATTCGAAAAATATGCGATTTTTAATAACTATCCTTTTCTTATTCACTTTCTTCTGCCTAGGTTTTGGTCAATCTGCTGCGGCATTGGAAGACAAATTAGCAAAAGCTACTGCAGATGCGGATAAAATGGATTTAAAATACGAATTGGCCAAAATTTATAGCGAAAGTTCTTCTAAAAGAGAAAAAGCCTTGGCTTATATCAAAGACGCCTATGGTCTTGCAACAAAGATTAAAGACAAATACATGTTAGGCAAGATCGCTTACCTCGAAGGAGAAACTTTACTTAAGAAAAGAGAAAAATTGAGAGCGGTATCGAGGTTTAAATTGGCAAAGGACAATGCTGTTAAAGCTCAAGACTATGAAACCGCTATAAAATCAATACAAAAGCTTTCTGCAATAGCTGCCCAAGGTGGAAATTATAAAGATGCCTATGAATATACAAGAGAAGGTTTGAAAATCGTAGGAAAAGGTGGTGGATCTACGAGCAGCAGCAGTGGTAGCACTTCTGCTTCAGAAAAAACCATAAACAAACTTATTACAGAAAAAAAGAAATTAGAAAACGAGAACCGCCGTTTAGAAAAGGACAAACGTGCCTTAAAAGAAGAGGTTTTTAGTTTGGAGAATAAGATAAAAACTGGTAGCTCCACACTAACTCCAGAACAAAGAAAGATATTGAGTGAGCTTGGAGAAAAGGAAAAGCAATTGGAAGATTTGGCAACTGCTAAACAAGCAGCTGATGATCGAAGAAAACAATTGGAAAGAAAGTACGACAAACTGAGTAAAGAGGAAATGAGAAATGAGGCCTTGTTGAAAGAGCAAGAGACTGAACTCTTGGCAGCAGAAATAGAAACTGAAAAACAAACTAACTTTAGAAATATCCTCTTTGGTGCACTTGGCTCATTAGGTCTAATCTTGATGTTAGTTTTTGGAAGACTGAGGGCCAATAGAAAAGCAAAAAAAGAGATAGAGGCAAAAAGTAAGATTATCGATGAAGAGAGAAAAAGGTCTGATGAGCTTTTACTCAACATCTTACCTGCTGATATTGCCAAAGAACTAAAAGAGAAAGGAAAGGTTCAGGCGAAGAAATTTAATGATGTATCTGTATTATTCACAGATTTTAAAAACTTCTCAGGTATAGCTGAAAGAATGACTGCGGATCAATTGGTAAATGAACTTGATCACTGCTTCAAAGCATTTGACTACATCATCTCTCAATACGACTCCATTGAAAAAATTAAGACCATCGGAGATGCCTACATGTGCGCCATTGGTTTAAATGTAAAGAAGGGACAGGCTTCAGATTTGGTAAAGGCTGCTGTTGAGATGCAAGATTTTATGGAGGAGTACAAACAAGATAGAAGTCGAAATCACAAGCCATTTTTTGAAGCAAGAATTGGAATCCATACTGGGCCAGTAGTAGCTGGGATGGTTGGTTTTAACAAATTCGCTTATGACATATGGGGAGACACTGTGAATATTGCTTCAAGGATGGAATCAAACGGCATGGTAGGAAGGGTTAATATTTCTGATTCAACTTTTAATAAAGTCCGTTCCCAGTTTAAATGTGATTATAGAGGCAAAATTTCTGCAAAAAATAAGGGGGAGATTGATATGTATTTTGTCAATAAGGCCGTTTAATTACTAAAACAAATTTAAAATGGGTTGGCTAAATTACACACATGTCTCTAAGCGTTTAAGCCAGAACAGAATATTTCAGTTTGTTTTTTTAATGCGGAATGTCGTATTAAACAGCAAAAAAAAACATCACTATGGGCAGCAAGCTGAGGATGTACAATTGAAAAGAATATTTCAAAAAAAGAAGATTGGTTTTTATGTAGACGTGGGTTGTTTTCATCCTATGAAATATAACAACACTTACGTCCTGTACAAAAAGGGTTGGTCTGGTATCAATATAGATCTTGATCAGATTAAAATTCAAGCATTCGATTGGTTTAGAAAAAGAGATACCAATATCGTGAATGCTGTAAGTACCACGAAAGGGGAAATAAGTTATTGGACAAATGGTTTCTTTTCTTTAGACAATACCATTGAATCCGATCAAAGAAAAAGCAGCAAGACCTATGTTGAAAAAAAAATACACTCCGACACTCTCACTAACATTATAGATAAAACAAAATATAAAAATCAAGAAATAGATCTACTTTGCATAGATGCGGAAGGTCATGATTTTGCCGTTTTGAAGTCACTTGATTTTGACCGTTACATCCCAAAAGTAATTGTAGTCGAATCCAACTCTGAGACCTTGGATAAAGTAGAAAAAGAAGAAACCTACACATATTTAAAAAATAAAGATTATGTACTGATTAATTGGGTAGGAATCAGTTTGGTTTTTAAAAAAAATAACTGGTCTTGTTAAGGATCAAAACACAGCTAGCACTCTATGTCTTGTGCTTATGGATCGTCATGTTGGTGTATTCCAAGTTTGTCTTGGCCAATACCATGATACTTATCTTGTTCTTGGGTTATTTCAACTATTATAATAATGAAGGGAAATTTGCTTTCACTTTCAACAAAGAACCCTTTAAAAACATCTTTGACTTTAAAAAGAATCTTCCTTTTGCAGTCATCACGCTTTTCTTTTTCGTTTATGTTTTTTCCTTCTGGCAAAACCAAGGAGACTTGTCATACTACTTAGAACGACTTCGAATCAAACTACCATTCCTTGCACTACCTATTGCCTTTCTTGGTATTCCTAAATTTTCAAAAAGACAATTTTATAGCTTACTAATTTTCCTTTTATTTTTTGTAATCTTGAATAGTATTGGTGTGTTGACCAATTATTGGCTTAACTATGAAGAGGTTCAACAGTTAATGCATGCAGGAAAATCCATGCCGACACCATGCGATCACATTAGGTTTAGTATACTTGTTGCTTTTGCCATTCTTGCAGGATTATACTTATATATCAAAGATGCCAATTGCTGGTCCATACCCAAAATCGTCTTTCTAATTGCATCATTTGTTTTATTTATATTCATCCATATACTCTCTGTTCGTACTGGCATTCTTTGCCTCTATTTTGCACTTGCTGTATGTGCAACTTCTTATGCGCTAAGTACGAAAAGATATATAATCCTTCTTTGCACGGTTGTCGTTTTAGCTTCCTTGCCATTTGCAGCGTACTATACAGTCCCTAGTTTTAAACAGAAAATGGATTACATGACTTGGGACCACCAACAATTTGCCGCTGGCAAAGGTGGCGTATACAGCAACTCGGGTAGAATCACCTCTATGCAAGTAGGCTGGGATCAATTTGTTGAAAATCCTATTTTTGGAATTGGCGTTGGCAATTTAGAGAGAGAAACCAAAAAGATCTATGCAAACAAATATCCATCCTATTCAAAAGCACTTGTCCCTCACAGTCAATTTATTTTCACATTGGCAGCAACGGGTATTTTTGGTTTTATCTTTTTCATGATTGCTTTCCTGGTTCCATTCTTTTTTAATGGCGCCTACAAGGATCTCTTTTTCCTTGGCTTCTATGCCATATTTACTGTGGCCTTTCTGATAGAGCACAGCATTGAAAATGCTGTTGGAATTGGGACGTTTTTGTTGTTTTTGTTGGTGATGTTGCGTAGGCGAAACATTTAAGGCAAATAGGTTGATCATGAAATTTAATCTTTAAACCTTAGCATTTAATCTTTAATCTTTAAAAAACCCCTTACCTTCGGCACACTGAAAAGATATGGAGGAAAATGATTTTGAAAACCTACTCAAGTCATACCAAAATGATCCGCGGGTAGGTAAAATAGCAAGCTCTTTAAAAGATGGAGCAACCCCTCGTTTGCAACTACAAGGTATCAAAGGAGCGCTGGATACCTTTGTCCTAAAAGCAAGCTTTGAGCAATTACAACGGACTTGTCTGTATATAGCTGATGACAAAGAGCAGGCGGCTTATTTTCAAAACAGCCTTGCTGCTTTGACAGACAAAAAAACCATCCATTTTTTCCCTGATTCTTTTAAAAGACCGACTGCATTTGGCTCAACCAATCCAACCTACACTTTACAAAGAACTGAGACCATCAATAGGATCACAGGCACCAAAAAACCGCAGCTGATCGTGACGTATCCAGAAGCACTTTTTGAAATGGTGGTTTCTCCTGAAGTATTGAATAAATCGAGAATCAATATTGAAGTTGGTGAAAAGATTGACATTGACTTTATTATTGAGATTTTAATTGAGTATGGATTCAGAAGAGAAGATTTCGTTTATGAACCGGGACAGTTTTCTATTAGAGGAGGCATCATAGATATTTTTTCTTTTGGCAACGAATGGCCTTATAGAGTAGATTTGTTTGATGAAGACGTGGAGAGCATTAGAACTTTTGACCCACTGAGTCAATTATCAAAACAAAATATTTCTAGAGTCTCTCTTGTTCCAAATATCAACACCAAATTTTCAAAGAAAGAAAAAGTTTCCTTATTCAAGGTCTTACCTGAAGATACAGTGATTTGGATGCAGGACTTTAATGTCCTTTTAGACAAACTAAATAATTGCGTTAAAAAAGCAGAAGAATTTGTTGCCTCTCTTCCTGATAATCAAGACAATGAAATAGCAAAAATATTTAACGAAAACAGTTTTGTTGTTCCAGGTGAAGTCATAGAAGACTTAGAAAAGCAAGCGACTGTTTTTATTACACATAAGCAGCTTCCTTTTGTACCTGATCAAGTTATTGAATTCAATGCGGTACCGCAACCTAGTTTTAATAAAAACTTTGAGCTTTTGATAAGAGAATTGAAGCACAATGAAAAGAAGAAAATAACCAATTACATATTTACAGATAATCCTAAGCAGATTGAAAGATTTTATTCCATCTTCAAGGATCTAAATGCTGACGTACAATTCCATCCGATCATTAGAGCCATCAGCAAGGGTTTTGTAGATCACGACACAAAGGTTGCTTGTTTCACAGATCATCAGATTTTTGACCGTTTCCATAGGTACAAACTGAGAAAAGGTTTCTCCAAAGACAAGGCGATTAGTTTGAAGATGCTAAAGGAATTAAAACCTGGCGACTTTGTTTCTCACATTGACCATGGCGTTGGCAGGTATTCCGGATTAGAAAAAATAGATATAAGTGGCAGAATACAAGAATCAGTCAGACTAGTTTATAAAAACAATGACCTGCTTTATGTAGGTATAAACTCCCTTCATAAGATCACAAAGTTTGTTGGCGCAGAAGGAAAGGCTCCCAAACTAAACAAGCTAGGATCAGATGCCTGGAAGACCTTAAAAAACAGAACTAAGAAAAGGGTCAAAGACATAGCCGGAGAGTTGATCAAATTGTACGCAAAAAGAAAAGCCTCTAAGGGACATGCTTTTCCTCAAGATGGCTACATGCAAAATGAGTTAGAAGCTTCCTTTATATATGAAGACACTCCAGATCAATTGACAGCTACCATAGATGTCAAAACAGATATGATGAAGGAATACCCCATGGATAGATTGATCTGTGGCGACGTAGGATTTGGAAAAACAGAGATTGCCATTCGTGCGGCTTTTAAAGCAGTAGTTGGCGGCAAACAAGTGGCGATCTTGGTGCCTACTACTATTCTTGCTCTACAACATTTTAAAACTTTTAATGAAAGACTGAAAGAATTTGGCGTCTCAGTTGATTATGTCAATCGCTTCAAAACAACTAAACAGAAAAAAGAGATTTTCCAAAAATGCAAGGATGGCGAATTGGATATTGTGATAGGTACCCATGCCATTTTAAGTAAGGACATTGGCTTCAAAGATTTAGGATTATTAGTCATTGACGAAGAGCAAAAATTCGGTGTTGCCGCAAAAGAAAAATTGAGAAACATCAAAGTGAATGTGGATACCTTGACTTTGACAGCAACTCCTATCCCTAGAACTTTGCAATTTTCTTTAATGGCTGCTAGGGATTTGTCGATTATCAGGACCGCACCGCCAAACAGACAACCGATCCACACGGAGACTAGGATTTTCAATCACAACATTATTAAAGAATCCATTTACTATGAAGTGCATCGTGGTGGACAAGTTTTCTTTGTTCACAACCGGGTTAAGACCTTGCCTGACATTGCTGCTTTAGTCAAAAGAATGTGTCCTGATGTTGATGTCGCTATGGCTCATGGCCAAATGGAATCAAAAACTCTAGAACGGACACTCTTAGATTTTATAGATAGAAAATACGAAGTCCTGGTTTGCACCAACATAATCGAAACGGGATTGGATATACCAAATGCAAACACCATTATCATTAATAATGCACACCAATTTGGGATGTCAGATCTCCACCAATTGAGAGGACGGGTAGGTAGATCAAATAAAAAAGCTTTTTGTTATTTATTCAGCCCTCCGGTGAGTACGCTAACGGACGATGCAAGAAAACGCTTGAAGACCTTAGAAGAGTTTTCAGACCTAGGATCTGGATTCAACATAGCCATGCGTGATCTTGATATCAGAGGAGCAGGAAATTTATTAGGCGGAGAGCAGTCTGGTTTTATTACAGATATTGGAATAGAAACCTATCAAAAGATACTTGAAGAAGCCATCCAAGAACTTAAAGAAACTGAGTATAAAGATCTGTTCAAAGATGATCTTGCGACCAAGAAACAATATGTCAGAGATGTACAAATCGACACAGACGTGGAAATGCATATTCCAGATCATTATATTTCTAACATTCAAGAGCGACTGAATTTGTATACGGAGATGAATACCGTGGAAAACGAGGAGCAATTAGAGAAATTCAACAAAATGCTAAAAGACAGATTTGGAGAAATTCCAGATGAAATCTTTGAACTATTCCATGGTCTTCGATTGAGATGGGCAGCAAAAGAACTGGGTTTTGAGCGAATCCTATTAAAGAACAACAAACTGAGATTATACTTTGTCAGTAATCCTCAATCTATATTTTTTGAGACTCAGATTTTTCAAGATACCATTCAATTTGTTGCTACAAAAGGGCAGAAGCATGGTTTGTTTGTCAAGCAAACTGCTAGATATTTCATGCTTGGCAAGGATGGTGTTGGATCTCTTGAAAGTTCCTTAAAAATACTTCAGACCATCAAAGATGCCGTAACAAAAGAAGTATCCGCTGCTTAAACCTGTTTTTCAAGACTTCAGATGTTTGTTTATCTTTGTAGCATGGCAAAAAAGAAAGCAAAAAATACTGAAAAGAAAGTTAAGGTTTCTACAGCCTCTACTAGCTTCAAAGGAGCCCCGTCTTGGTTCAATAACCAAAAACTACATTTGATCCTGATTGGATTATTTAGTTTAGCATTGTATTTCAATACCATTGGGCACGATTTTGCGCTTGATGATTCCATTGTCATCACAGAAAATGAATATACAACCAAAGGTTTTGCAGGTATCCCTAAAATTTTAAGCAAAGATACTTTTCGAGGCTTTTTCAAAGTAGATGGAAAAGCAAACTTGGTTTCGGGTGGTAGGTATCGTCCATTGACTTTAGTACAATTCGCAATAGGCTATAGCATCTTTGGCGAAAATGCAACCATAGGTCATCTCATGAATATCCTTTGGTATGCCTTGACAGGTATGTTGCTTTATTTATTACTTATTCGTTTATTCAAAAATAGAATCCATGATGGCTTTGCCGTTTTTATAGCCTTGGGTACTAGTTTATTATTTATTGCCCACCCAATACATACAGAGTGCGTGGCAAATATAAAGGGTAGAGATGAAATCATGGCTTTGCTTGGTTCTTTGGCTACAGCTTATTTTATATTAAAATCTTGGCAGGACAAAAATGACAAGCTAGTTTATGTGGCCGCAATTATATTTTTTGTAACGCTTTTCTCCAAAGAAAATGCTATTACTTTTCTTGGAGTGATTCCATTGATGCTTTATGCTTTCACAAATGCAAGCATCTCTGAAATTGCAAAGAAGACTGTTCCATTATTAGGAGCAGCCATTGCATTTATACTAGTAAGAACCGCAGTAATCGGCTTCGACATTGGAGGTAATCCGCCACTAGAAATGATGAACAATCCATTTGTAAAAGTTGTTGGCAATCAAAATGTTTATTTTTCATTTAGTGAAAAATTCGCCACCATCATGTATACCCTATTGAGGTATATTGAATTGCTTTTTGTTCCTACGACTTTGACACATGATTATTATCCACGTCATATTGACATTATGAGTATGGGCAATGTAAAAGTGATTATTAGTATCCTTTTGCATATCGTTTTGCTTGGGTACGGATTATTTTCGGCAGCTAAAAAGAAGCTTGTTGGGTTTGGAATTCTATATTATTTAGGGACCCTATTTATTGTGTCTAATTTTCTATTTCCAGTAGGAACGAATATGGCAGAAAGATTTTTATTTATGCCTTCGGTAGGTTTCTGTTTGATCATTGCATACTTATTGTATCAGCTTGGTTTGAAAATAAGCAAATCCAATACGATCTCAGAATTTAAACAATTAAATGTGTCTCTTGGAATTCTTGCTTTAGTATGTGTCGCATTTAGCGTTCTTACTATATTAAGAAATCCGGTTTGGAAAAATAACTTGACATTATTCACTACTGACGCGAAGACCTCTGTCAAATCTGCCAAATTGCAAAATGCCGCTGGTGGCGTTTTGATTGATACTTATTCCAATGAAAAAAACGAACAAATTAGAACTCAGAAAATGAACGAGGCTGTGATGCATTTAAAGCAGGCCATTAAAATTCATCCTTCCTATAAAAACGCATACCTACTTTTAGGAAACGCGCATAATTATCTGAAAAAATTTGATGAGTCTATAAGGTATTACGAACACGCTCTTGCCTTGGATCCAAGTTATAAGGAAGCAAAAAATAATGTTGCCATTACCTACAGAGATGCGGGAAGATACTATGGGGAACAAAAAAATGACCTTAATAAGTCCTTACAATATTTGCTAAAATCAGAGCAAGCAAATCCAGAAGATTTTGAAACCCTCCGTTTATTGGGTGTCGCATTTGGAATAACTGGAAAAGGTGAAAAAGCAATTTCTTATTTTTTAAGATGCTCTAAGCTTCAGCCTAACAACGCCGGTGTGTGGCTTAACCTCGGAAATGCTTATGGGCAGATGGGTGATATTCAAAAAGCAGAGACCTATAGAGCAAAGGCGAAATCGATAGACCCGAACATCCTTCAGCAGCGTGGGAATTAGAAGATACAAATGCACCTCGAATTCAAAAGAGCAAAAGAAAGTGAACTAAAAGTGGCCTTATCAATATTGAAAGATGCAGCCATTAATCTTCAATCGAGAAATATTAATCAATGGAAATACTGGCTTGATCCTACCGAGAAAAATATTAAATGGGTAAAAGAGGGGTTCCTGAAAAAGGAATTTTACTTCATTATAAATTCAAGCAACATTATTGGGATGTTCAGGCTGATGGATGAAGATCTTCTATATTGGGGTAAAGAAAAGGCAAAGGCAAAGTACATCCATTCCTTAGTAATTAAAGTTGCATATTCTGGAAATAATTATGGCGAAAAAGTGATTAACATATTGGTAGACAACGCAATTAAAGAAGGCATTCATCTATTAAGATTAGATTGCAATGCATCTAACAAAGCGCTTTGCAAATATTATGAAAAGCAAGGTTTTATAAAAATTAGGGAGAAACAATTGCCTGATGCTTTGATGGCTCTTTATGAAAAGAGCTTAGGATAATTTTTGTTCTATCTAAGTTTTCTTAGCAATTAACCTGAAGGTGCCCATACATTCAACACCCTTTAGCCAAGCTTTTAGCATCTCTAATTTCTGCGTTTTAAATTTTAGTTTTATTTTAAAGCATTACTTAACAAACCAAATTTAACAAGATGCCTGAAATGAATTTTCTACCGATCGTGGTAGCCGCCCTTGTTCCTATGATCTTAGGAGCAATTTACTATGGACCATTATTTGGAAAACAATGGTACGATTCCCTAGGAAAAACTGAAGAAGAATTAAAACCAGATAACATGGCAATCACCTATGGTTTAGCTTTATTCATGGCTTTAATCCTATCTTTTACCTTAAATATTTTTATCGAATACATGCACAAAGATTGCAATGAAGCTGGAGAATTAATTTTTGGAAGCCACCATACTTTTGGGCACGGAGCGTTCCATGGGATGTTCTTTGGTCTAATCGCAATTACACCTGTGCTAGTTTCCTTTTCATTGTTCCACAAAATGAGTTTTAAGAGTATTCTTTTAAATACTTTTTTCTGGACACTATGCTTGGCGATAATGGGAGGGATTACGGACGTTTGGAATTAAAGAGGGCATAGACTAAAAAGAGTAAACGGTGAAGAGTCATCAGAAAAGGGTAAAGTTTTATTCTAGAGAGAAACGCACACTAAATAAATTTAAACTTTTCTCTTCACCAATCACCGTTTTCTCTTTCAATGAGTAATTGGTGAACGCTAATCACATTAGTCCCCACTCCTTTTCTTCTTCCGATCCCAGACAAACTCCACCTCCTTTCCAACGGCTTCTTCATCATACTCAGGAATCTCAATTGGTTCTTCTTTCTTTTCTACTTGCTCAATCGCTTTTACCTCTTTGATTATTTTTGCCTTTTCAGCTTTTATAGACTGCTCGATCTCCGCTTCTTCTTTTTTATCAACTTGCTCTTCTAAATCATCCATGTTTTGAGCCTCCTTAATTGCCTTTCCACCAAACTCCTTATCTAGCGCTTTCTTAATTCTCTTTTTGTGTAGCTCTGAAAGTGTGAACTGCTTTAAAACTTCCTTTCTATCCTTTCTGAATTTATAATTGTCAAGCGGCCCTCTGATTGCATAATGCAAATTGAATCCCTTATTTTTTGCTTTGTGAGGCTTTAAGGATCTATCGTATTTTTTCAATCTATTCATTAAAACCTGACCAGCATTAAGTTTGATATTATACTTCAAATAGTGATCAAAAGAATGACTTCCAGAAACAGATATGTTGGCGGCATTTGAGCGAATAAACATCACTGGTATTTTTATCTCCTCATTTCTCACCTCTATCCAATTCTGGACCTCAGAAAATTTGATTCTCCTTAGATCTTGAATTTTAATGTAATCAGCAAAATCTTCAAGGAGTTTAAAACCAAGCAACTCTCCATCTTTAACATTTACAGATGCTAAGACCTTTAACTTTTTTTGAAGAAAGTTGCCTTGCTCATCCCAATAGGCACCAATAGAAATATTTGAGTTTAGCTTACCCCTTAAGTTCTTGTATGTAATTACATCTTGCCCAAAATTATTTGCTTGATTAAAAAATTGTTTTATATCAATTTCATCGCAAGTTAAATTTGCTTTCAATCTTGGTTTTTCATCAAGGTAAAAGCGCCCCTCCATACTCATATCGCCTTTCATCGTAGCAACATCTCCACTCAAGGTCATCTCATTTGATTCAAAATCAATTGCGCCTTCAAAATCCTCTCCGTATAATTTATCGTAAGATAATTGAGCGATATCAACATTAATTGTTCCGTTCAATAATTCACTTAAACTATTGTGCCATGCTTGCTTTTCTTTTGTTTCTGATTCATCAGATTCGTTAAACAGGTCTACTATTCTTTTAACATCAAGTTTATCAGCTACAACATTTGCATTAAATAGGAGCTCTGTGTTGTTTGAATTTTCTTCGTCAGCAACCAAGACAGGTATTAAATTTTCAAAAGCTCCATTAAATTTAAATACAGAACCAAAACCTTCCACTTTGACCTTCTTAGCTTGGAGCTTATTTCCTTTTAAAATTAACTCTCCTCTATCTAAAACAATGGTTTCTTCTCTATATGTCAAACTTGCATCGTCAAAAACCAATCGGCCTGAGGCTTTTACTTTAGAAATATACCTAGAGGAACGCATGTCTTTAAAATCTCCATCTATTTCAAAATCGTGAAATTCCAATTCTCCAGAACCATCTATAATCTGATCATTCTTAAGAAATTTCCTGATCTGCTCTATTGGTATTACTCCGTTCAGAGCCAAGTTTAAATGCGGGTCATCAAAATTTTTAAGCTTCAAGTCCAATTCTGTAAGTTCCTTATTAAAATAGCCTTTAAATTTATTTATTTCTAAAAAACTGGTTTTACTATTATTTGATTTGCCATTATTAAAAATACAAGTG
>CALIIW010000030.1 GCA_938018185.1 uncultured Saprospiraceae bacterium | reverse complement strand
AAGGATAATGAAGTAGCTGGTCTTTCAAAAAAAGAATTGCGCGCAATGTCCAAAGAAGCTTTTTTAGCATTGCCACAAAAGAAGGTTGAATCTTATTTGGACGACAACGGCTTTCCTGAAAAGTACGATTATGATGCTGTAAAGAAAATGCTGAAAAAAGATGAGATCAAAGTATCCGACTTAGTTGACTATACAGAGGATGCCAATCAGCTGCTATTTGACACGCCAGTAATTGGTGCAGAAGTTTATCGTTCTGATGACGAAGGCAAAAGCTGGTACAAAACACATGAAGATTATCTAGACCAGGTTTATAATTCTTATGGCTATTATTTTGGACAGATCAGAGTGTCTCCACATGACGCGGATAAGATTTATTTTGCAGGAGTTCCTGTTGTACGATCAGATGATGGCGGAAAGACTTTCGAAAATATAAATGGAAAAAATGTGCATGTTGACCATCATGCCCTTTGGTGCAATCCCAATAGAGACAAGCACATCATTCTTGGAAACGATGGGGGAATAAACATTTCCTATGATGATGGAGAAAGCTGGATCAAATGCAACTACCCTCCTGTTGGTCAGTTTTATGCCATTGCTTATGACATGGAGGAGCCATATAATGTCTATGGAGGGCTACAAGACAATGGGGTTTGGGTAGGCTCAAGTAAATATAAAAAGTCGAGTCGTTGGTTTAATACAGGACATTATCCTTACAAAGAATTATTAGGAGGTGATGGCATGCAAATAGCTATTGACAATCGAGACAACAATACGGTGTATACAGGATTTCAATTTGGTTGGTATTTTCGTGTCGACAAAACAACTGGTGAACAAACATTGATAAAGCCAAAACATGAATTAGGAGAAAGGCCATTAAGATTTAATTGGCAAACACCGATTCATCTATCCAAGTTCAATCAAGACATTTTATATTTAGGAGCAAACAAATTGTACCGATCAATGGACAAAGGTGAAAGCTGGAATGCCATCTCTGAGGATTTGACTAAGGGAGGGCGTAAAGGTGATGTACCCTATGGCACATTAACCTGTATTGATGAATCCGCTTTTCAATTTGGAAAAATATTTATTGGGACAGATGATGGGAATATTTATTCTACCACTAATGGGGGCACCAGTTGGGAAAACAAATCTGCTGGCCTACCCGCTAATTTATGGGTCACTGCAGCTATTCAGTCAAAGCATGTCAAAAACCGTGTCTACGCTTCTTTAAATGGCTATAGATGGGATGACTTTAATGCTTATCTTTTTGTTTCTGATGACGAAGGGAATAACTGGGAGCAGATTGGTCAAGCTCTTCCTGCAGAACCTATCAATGTTGTGTATGAAGATCCCAAAAATGAAAATATCCTTTATGTTGGAACTGATAATGGACTGTATATTTCGTTAGATCAAGGGAAAACCTATGCAATGATGACAAATGGTTTGCCAGCTGTTTCTGTTCATGATGTAGAAGTACATCCTAGAGAAAATGAATTGATCGTTGGAACGCATGGAAGATCTATTTACCTAGCAGATGTTTCTGTCATTCAAAGCTTAAATGCCGAACTTCAAAACTCAGAAATATATGTTTACGATCTCAAACCGAGCAGACTAAAAAGAGGTTTGGGTGCAAAGAAAAATATCTGGTCATCAGATGATAAAAAAGTTTTGTCCATTCCTTTTTATGTAAAAAACGACGGCAAAACCAAGATAGAAATCAAGGATAAAAATGATTTAGTTCTTTTTAAAGATGAAATGGATGCCTTTGCAGGAATAAATTATTATGAATACAATTACAAGTTAAACAATAAGTCGGTTGACAAATTCATAAAGAGTTTAAAAGATCAGAAAGTAGAGAAAAAGGATGATGGTAATTATTATATTCCGAAAGGAGAATATAAATTTGTCATGAGTAAAGCGGGTCAGGAGGCAAGTGGAAAATTGATTTTTGAATAGTTTTTTATTTCGTTGATCGTTCTTCACTATACGTGGTTCATTGCAACACGGCATTTAGTACTATAAATATCTGAAATGAAAAAGTATTGCTCGATAATAGTTTTACTATTTTATTGCATAATAATGCAAGGGCAAAATATTAATAAATTCATTGATGCCAATATCAATTCCGAAAACGAGTTGGTAGACTATGGAAAATACTTTATCATTCAAAAAATAAAAGGGGGGAAATTTATACATAAAATAATCCATCATAAGACTGGAGTTGTAACACATCTAGATACTTATTTAAGTAGTGATATCTCTTCTGTAAAAAACGGACTTTCTATACGAAGATCTTTTGATGGTACAGTGATTTCAAAAGGGATGTATACAGAAGATAAAAAGTATGGTCCTTGGATAGAAAATGTCTTTGAGACAGGAATATATAAAGATGGAATACGAGAAGATGTCTGGAAAAAATATACAAACAATTTTAAAAATGGGCTTAAAGTTGTTGAACAAAAGAATGGTACTAAAGAAAAAATCCTAGATCTCGAAAATGCCAATGTAGCTTATTTAGACACGACATACGGAGATGGAAACACAATTGATCGATCTAAGAATACAATCAATATATATCACAATTTCATAAGCCTTAGATGCAAAGGACTTGGAATGGAAAGCGAAGAATTAGCTTCTTGTACTTTGAAAGAACTTCAGTTTGATTTATTAGATCCTACTTACAATTACCTAAGCTATTCTATGGAAAACAAAAAAGACCTTACCATCCAATTTATATTTAATACTGATGGATCGATCCAATCAAGCGAGGTTTTAAATGGACTTACGGAAAAGTTGAAAAAGAAACTAAATAAAGTTCTAAACAGATTGCCCAAAAAATATTACGTGAATGCAAGTATTGATGAATTTAATAAGTATTACTTTTTCACCTTAGATTATAAAATGAAATTAATTAAATAACTCATCTAAATAATCATCCCTTGTTTCTTGATTGTAAGGAAAAACACAAGACTCTGTGGAGCTATGCATGATGCTTATACAGTTACCATCTCCATCAACTGCATCATTATGTCCCAAGTTGAGATAACAATGACCCAATTCATGCATGATTATAAATTCTTTATCAAAATTAGATGCTCCATTCCAAAAGGAATCGTCAATAATAATCTCATGTGGTTTATCTTCCTTGGTGTCACACCAGCCATTTACATTTGAATCAAAGAGGTTTGCAACTCTTCCTTCTATTGGAGTGACAGTAAAATCGACATCTACTCCCCTCTTTTGTCCTTCTTCTTGGAATAGATCAAAATAAGGTTGTAACTCAGGTGAAATGATGACTTCGTCTGGATCGTTTCTACAGGATGTAAAAAGGATGGTAAATAGGCATATGTAAAGGGTATATCTAATCATAATACGTACTAAAATAAGAAATTTTCAACTTTCATATTAAGCTAAAGCAAAAACTGTTCAATTTTTGACTAAAACTCAATAGTTAAACGATTTAACAGTAAAAAAAGTACTTGGTTTACTGAATTTTAAGAATAGATACTTTTTTTAAAAGCTCCAATCTCGTTTCCAAGTATCAATAAGGTCAATTGAAAATTTGATATTTGTGTCAGCTTTGGCAAAATTAGAATCAGCCAAGACACCATAGACACCTAATTTTAAGCGTCGTCTAGCTCCTAGTTTAAAAACTCTTTGTATGCCTGCAAATACTTCTGTATGTTGAATGTTGCTATCCTTCACCCATAAATAACCACCACCGACGACAGCTCGTAATCTCAACAACTTTACAAGTGGAATATTATTTATCAAGGCGCCATTAAAATTATGCACATGATGCACTTCAAAAAATAAATTTGAAGTTACCAAAGATGTATCTAGAGATTGAAAAACATGGAGTGCATCAGAAAATAGATACGGATCTGATTCTCTTAATCGTTTTATATCTATAAATCTGAGATCCTTTGTATTTAAGAATTTTCCAGAGCGCATCGTATATTTAGAATTACCTAGGGTCCCTAATGATAGGTCTTGTGCAATTTCAGCTTCTAAAAAATCAAAATCAATATCTGAACTTAAAAATTTATTCCAACCTTTGCGATGTCTGAGTTTAAAAGTTGGATATTTCGAACCTAAAACAACCTTTCTAGTAGGTTCGGTCATATACTTTTGACCAGGTGTGTATGCCAAAACAGTAGTCGTAATAAACGCTTGATAATCATCAAATTCAATGGCTTCATCTTCTTCAAAAAAATCACTCAATTCATCGTTCAATAAAAAATCCTCAACTGAACTTCTGTCATTCAATCTAAAATTTGCGTACAAGTAAAATCCATTGAAAATCTCAAATCGATGCTCTAGCGTTATGAACTTGTTTAAGATATAGTTAGATGGTTTAAGCTGATTCAGGTAAGCATCATAAGTATTAATTGTAGTAAGTTGTTTGCCTATGCCAAAATCAATATCTGCCAACTTGTGAGGATTATATCTGAAACGTCCAAAGAAATCACCATTGATATCCTCGTTTTTGAAACCATAGTTTAAGTTGGCCGAAGAATAAATATATTGGCCGTTCTCATATCTTCTGGAATAAGAAATATAAGGTCCTATTCGCCAACCACCAATAACCGACCAATCGATTAATGAAGGAATAGGACCAACATAAAAATGGCTCTTTTTCTGATTATTCCTCCAGCCTACCCCGTCCCATAAAATTTCTAATGGCTTCACTTTATTGTAAACTGCTTGAATGGAGTCTTGGTAGCTTTTACTTTCATGCACAGCCTTTACAGAATCTCTATAGGAGATTACTTGCATTTCCCTCATGGTCAATGGCTCCGGCCTTGTTTGTTTCCAAAAAGTGCTATCTCTTTTATAAGCTTCTTTAGTAGTCAGACTAACCTCATTGTCAAAAAACTTTGCCGGAAATGGGTATTCTAATTCATAGTCAGAATAGTAAAGCAAAGTACTTCCTGAAAACAATTTCTTCTTACCTACTTTGGTTTTGTAAGTGAACTCTTGTCTCATTGGAATCCAAATACTATCAGCTACTACTTGATATGTTTGTTTTATATTAAAGTTATCATAGAAACGCAAAGCTCCTCTTTCAAAAGAAAAATCTAATCGATTTATATTCCAAAGGTTTTCATTTATATATAGATAACCAGTGCAAGTAGCATTTCCTTTTTTTCTGGGAGTCACTTTAATCTTATGCACTTGATAGCCATTCTCCGTCTTTGTCTCCATCAGCTTGTACTTGTAGGATAAAATGGAAGTGCTGCTGATTGGTGATATTATCGGAACCTCTATAACCTCTTCCATTTTCAACATATTTCTGTAAAAGTTGAAATCAGATTCCGAGAACGTTGGTATAAACAATCCATGTTTCTTTCCACGCAATGTATAAGCTGTCCGTTCTTCTTTATATTTCTTAGGATATTGGTAATTAAGTGTTAATTCCATTTCCAAAATATTCAAACTATTGGCTTGCTTTTCTTTTTCTCTTTCAGCTTCTGCAAACGGGTCATCAGTCAAAGCATTCTTTTCTATATCCTTCTCTTTTTCTTTTTTAGAATCCTCTTTTTTCCGTTTTTCTTTTTCTTTCTGGTCTATAATCTCTGTTGCTTTGACATAGATATTGGTTTTATAAGCAGTGACTTGTTTGAGATATTTTTTCTTGTTCTCAATAACTTTTTGAATGATTTCGTAGGCAGGATCTCTTTTAGAAGCCTTCACAACGATCTCGTTGAGTTCTATACTTGATGTTACGAGATAAACATTCTGCTTTAGTTCCTTGTCCCGACTTATGCCTACTGGAAAAGTTTTTGATTCATAACCTAATGAGGAAAAAACAATATCATACTCTCCTTCATCAATTGTCATATAGTAATATCCTTCAAAATCTGAAGTCGTCCCAGTTTGTAGTTGATTCACAAAAACATTTGCAAAAGGAACAGGCTCATTTTGCTCATTCATTATATATCCAGAAATGGATTGAGCCTGAATTAAAGCGCCGACAGAGACTAAAAGGAAAATTATGGTGAACTTATAAATCTGCAATGTGATAGTTGATTTTACCCTCTAATAACTACATAATTTCTAATTTATTTTGATTTTTGAGCTTCTAAAAAATATTCTTTATCCAAATTTATAGAATATGCCATAAAAAAAGGGAGTTCGGAAATAAATCCGAACTCCCTTCATATATAGATCAACTAATCTTAATCTATTACAATTTTCTTAGTAATGACTGAATCATCTACTTGTATTTTCAATACATAAACTCCAGCAGCTGGATCCGGCATAGAAATACGTTGCGTTGCAGCAGCAGTGTTTAATTTCTGAGTAGGCATGATTAATCTTCCTATTACATCGTAAAGTTCAATTTGAATAGCACGCTTGGCACCAAAATCCATAATCACATCAAACTGTCCGTTATTAGGATTAGGATAAACGCTAATAAATTGATCTAGGCTTAAGTCTATTGTACTTGTAACTCCAGTCACAGTAATGGTTTCACTTAAGACCACACAACCATTTGCATCGGTAACTTCTACCGTGTAATCACCTGCAGGTACACCATTCAAGTCCTCTATAATTCCGCCGTTGCTCCAAGCAAAAGTATAAGGCATCGTTCCACCTTCTACAGTAATGTCTATTGTTCCATCAGAAGCGCCAACCGTTGCATCTGTTGTTGAACTTTCTGTAATCAATAACTCATCTGGTTGGTTTATTACAAAAGATCTATTATTTGTACAACCATTTGCATCAACTAGTTCAAAACTGTATTCCCCGGCAGAAATCCCACTATTATCAGGTCCTTCTACTCCATTACTCCATATGATTTCGTATCCAGGAGTTCCTCCTAATGGATTGGCAATTATGACACCATCAGAGCCATCAAAACAACTAACATCCATTATTGTTAAATCATAAGTGAATGGATCTGGTCCATCAACTACTACATCATGAATTGCTTGACAACCATTTGCGTCTGTTGCTGTCACTCTATATGACCCTCCTGCAAGTCCTTCTTGGAAGTCCCCAAAAGTAGTATCATTCCATTGGTAAGTAAATGGTGGTGTACCTCCAATTGCAGAAATAGTTGCTGTACCATTTGTATCATCAATACAATTAATTGGTGTACTGATTGCAGAAGTAATAATTCTTTCTGGTTCGTTAACAACAACTGTCAATTCTATTTCTACACCATTGGCATCCGTTACAATACAGATGTATTCGCCTGCAGGAACATTTTCAATAGTAGCTCCTGTCATGCCATTGTTCCATTCGTAAGTATATGGTGCTTCACCTGAAGTAACATTTACAGTTGCAGAACCAGTCATTCCTTGGAAACATACAGCATCTGTGCCTGTGATCTCTGCAGCTAAAGCATTAGGTTCAGTGATATCAAAATCAGCAGCGATCTGACAACCGTTTGCATCTTCAATTACAACTGAGTATGCTCCAGCACTTAAATCTGTCAATTCTGAAGTTGTAGCTCCATTGGACCAAGTATAAGTGTAAGGCATTGAACCTCCTTCAACGATCAAAGTTATAGATCCATCAGAAGCTCCATTTTCAGTTACAGTATTAAATGGTGCATCTAAAGTTAAGGCATCAGGTTGTTCCACATCGAAAGAGACATTTACTATACATCCATTTGCATCTGTTATTTCAGCACTATAAACACCAGCATCTAAATCAAATAAATCATATGATGAGTCACCAGTATTCCACATTACAGAATAAGGCTCTGTTCCACCCTCAAGTTCAAGAGAAATTGAACCATCCGCATCCCCATTACAATCAATAGAAGTTAAACTTGAGGTATAATCAAGCACTGCTGGTTCAGCTACTGTTACTGAAGTTATGACTTGACAGCCAAATTCATCTGTGGCAGTTACTTCGTAAGTTCCAGCCTCTAAATTATTTAAGCTAGCGTCTATTGCTCCATTTGACCAAGAATAAGTCAAGGCTCCATTTGTACCAGAAACCGTCACTTCAGCAGAACCGTCTGCTGCCCCATTACAAGAAGCATCGCTTCCATTGCTGGTAGCTGCAATTGTACATTCTACATCATTTATTATAGTACTTAATTCAAGAGTACATCCATTTGCGTCAGTTATCATGACAGTATATGTTCCTTCTCCTAAGCCTGATATTGAAGAAGTTGTTTCTCCATTAGACCAATCATAAGTATAAGGCATAACACCTCCAGTAACAGTAACAGAAGCTGTTCCATCATCTTGAGAATTTCCTGTCATTTGAGTTTCAGATACTGCTCCAGCAATTGCAGAAGGTGCATCTATCTCAACCGTAAGTGAAATTGTACAGTTATTAGCATCTGTTGCAATTACAGAATAAGTTCCAGGAGCTAAACCATCTAAACTCTCAGTATTACCACCAACTGCTCCAGTAGCAGCATTTTCCCAAGAGAAGTTCACAGGATTTGCAGCATCTGAAAGGTTAATGATTAATGAACCATCGCTAGCATCACTACATGATGCATCTGTTGGCGTTAAGATACCACCTAAAATACATTCATAAGCTTCAATTGTAAAGCTCTGATTAGTAGTACATCCGTTTGCATCGGTAATGATCACTGAATAATCACCTGGTGCAAGATCAGATAAAGAGCTAGTTGTTTGCCCATTACTCCAAGCATAAGTATAAGGCCCAGTTCCACCAATTAAAGTAAGTGAAATAGCACCGTTGTTTGATTCATAAGTTACCTCTGGAGAAACAGATGAAGTAATTTGCATCATTAGTGGTTCTGAAATGTTAATAGTCTGAACTGAAGAACAACCAAATGCATCAGTTACTTCAACAATATAAGATCCAGCAGCCAAGCCAGTTGCAACATTTTCAGTAACACCATTTGACCAAAGATAGGTGAATGGTCCTGTTCCAGAATTAGCTGAAGCAATAGCAGAACCATCTGCCTCGCCAATACAAGAAGCATTACTAAGCAATTCTACAGTTGCATCTACATCAGTTGCCTGTGTAATTGTAACATTAGATACATTAATACAACCGTTAATTGTATTGACTACTTCTAGTGTATACATTCCAGCAGAACCGATTGTTGGACTAGCAGTATTTCCATCAGCTAAGATAGAGCCATTACTAGTATACCAAGTATATTGTATGCCAGCACCTGCACTAGAACCAGAGCCATCTAAGACAGCAGAATCTTGTCCACATCCCATTACAAAAGTTGCTCCAGCGTTAGATGTAGGTTCTGTTGTATCTTCTTGGACAGTCACATCGGTTGTTGAAGAACAACCATTGTCATTATTAGTAACAACTAAGGTATAAGTTCCACCAGCAGTAACTTCCGGATTTAAAGTATTTCCAGCAGCGTTAATAAAACCATCTGAAGTCATCCATTGGTAAGAGTAATTTCCTCCAGTTGAAGAGCTATTACCATCCAAAGTTAAACTTTGTGTATTACAAGAAATCATACCATTCGCCTGAGCAAGTGCATCAGGAGCAGAAGTATTTTCATTTACTGTCCCAAAAGATTCAGCTGTACAACCGTTGGTTGTGTTCGTAACTATAAGTGTGTAAGCACCTGCTTGATTTACAAAGAAGGTACTTGAAGTTGCTCCAGCTACTGGGTTGCCAGCAGCGTCTAGCCATTGGTAAGTATATTCAGATCCAAGACTAGTAGCTCCTCCACCTAAAGTGACTGAAGTTGTGTTACAGTTAATTTCTTGGTTTGCTTGAATATCTGCCGTAGGTGTAGCAGTATTTTCATTTACATTGATTGAAGCAGTTGCAGTACAATCGTTGTCTGTATTAGTTATGACAACAGTATATGTACCGGTTGCATCAACCATTGGATTTAAAGTAGATCCACCAGAAGTTATACTACCCCCGTTTGAAGAAGTCCAAGCAATTTCAAAATTATTACCAGATGAAGATGAACCTGCATCTAGCATAATTTGATTTACAGAACAGTTTAAATCTTGCGGTGTACTAATAGTAGCTGTTGGTAAGTCCATGTTTTGCTCTACTACAACTGAAGATTCAGCAGAACAGCCATTATCATTATTTGTAATTATTACGGTATAAGTACCAGCCGCACCAACTTCAGGATTAAGTGTATTTTGACCGTTCACGAAGCTTCCACCAGCAGTAGTCCAAGTGACAGCATAATCTGTTGAACTAGCAAGTACATCAGCAGAAAGTGAAAGTGAATTATCCGTACAAGTAAGGATACCTCCTCCATTCGCTGCAACATTAGGTTCTACAAGGTTCTCATTTACATTTATTGTTTGGGAACTAACACAACCATTGTCATTGTCCATTACCATAACAGTATATGTACCAGACCCATTTACTTGTAAACTAGCTGCTGTTGCTCCTGAAACGATACTGCCATCAGACGTAGACCAATTGTATGTATAATTACCAGCTCCACTTGCATTTATATTTACAACTGACTCAAGACAAGTAACATCGTTAGGTTGAGCTAAATCAATTTGAGGCTCATCGAAATTCGTTTCAATGACAATCACTTCTTGATTTACGCAACCAGTGCTTGGGTCTTGAACATTTAAAGTATAAGTCCCAGGCTGATCAACCACTACAGAGGTATTGTTATTTGAAACAAAGTTTCCGTCCGTGCTTGTCCAGTCATAAGTTAAGTTTCCGTTACTTGAACTTGAAGAAATTTCTACTGTAGAGAAATTACAATCGATTTCATTAACAGTGGAAAGGTTCAGATCAGGAATATCAGCATTTTCAATTACTGTTACAGAAGCAGTATTAAAACAACCTGTAGCAATATCAGTTATTGTCAAAGTATAAGTTCCAGCAGCATTCACTTCTGGATTTAAAGTATTTGATCCTGTGCTAATGTTTCCATTAGTAGATGTCCATGATATATTAACAGTGCTTTCATCTCCAGCGAAATTACCTTGTAAGCTAGTAGATCCAGTAGTACAATTAATTTCTGAAGGTGCAGTGATATCAAATTGAGGATCAGCTGTATTTTGTGCTATTACAACTTCTTGTGAACTAGAACAACCTGTTTCTTGAACAGTAGCTGTATAAGTATAAGTACCTGGAGCATTAATGGTAACATCATTTGCGTTGGCAATGATATTTCCATTTGCATCTGTCCAAGTAACATCTAGAGTACCAGGTCCAGTAGCAGAACCGGATAATGTTGTTTCTGTAATTGTACAATTAAGATCTTGTGCTTGTTGCGTTGATACATCCGGATTTCCTTCGCCACCAGTTACGGTTACGGTAATTTCTTGTGTACAAGATGATGTAGGATGAGAGGCAAGCAAGGTGTAAGTTCCTGCTGAAGAAACTACTGGGTTAGGCCCATCAGTTCCCCCTAAGAAAGCACCATCTGTAGTTTGCCAATCATAATCTAGATCAGTAAGGTTTGAAACCAGATCAAAAGTAATATTGGGATCAAAACATTGAATATCATAAGAAGTAGTTCCTGTTATTTCTGGCTGAGAAAAATCTTCAAAAACAGAAAGCGAAGCTACAGAAGTACAACCATTAAAATCGTTTGTAATGGTAACGTAGTAATAACCTTCTTCATCTACTGTTGGAGAATCTGTGTCTGTTCCGCTTACGAAATTCCCAGACCATTGTACCCAATTATAGGACATTTCCTCTCCTTGAGTTGATCCTGAACCATCCAGAACAACAGTTGGATTTTCGCAATTTATATAATAAGCTTCTGCAGAAAAAATTGCTTCTGGCGGACTAAAGTTATCATCTACAACTACAGTAGCAGTTGCAGAGCAACCTGATTCTACATTTAAAACGATGAAGGTATATTCCCCTGCTTCATCCACTTCTAAAGTCAAATCATCTTCATCCTCCAATAGCATTTGATTTTGAGTCCAATAAGCTGAAATACTGTTTGGGTCTTCATTCAAAGCTCTGACTGAACCTTCCAAAACAATTAAAGGATTATTACAAGCTAAGAATGCAGGCTCTTCTAAATCTGCATGAATGTCATCAACATAAATTTTTCTATCATCATTAAATTCGCAAGAACCACCAAAATAGATATCATCCATGCCTAAAAAGTTACCACTATCTGAAGGACAATTATCCCAAATACAGATTTCTGCTGTAGTAGCATTTCCTGAATTCCATGTTCTAAATAGATCAACCCAAGAACAAAATTCTTGTGGGCATTTAAAATCATCTCCTATTTGTTCTCCATTGATTTCTACATAAAGATTTGGTATACAGTATCCGTCACCAAAATCTGGATCTGGTCCTGGTTCTTCATCTCCTTCACATGCATCTCCAATTCCATTTCCATCTCTATCTTGCTGATCTGGATTGGCAACATCTGGACAATTATCTTGGCCATTTGGAATTCCATCTCCATCTGTATCTCCACCTGTGCCTGTGTCGCATGCATCTCCTACACCATTACCATCGCCATCGGCTTGATCAGGATTTGCAGTTCCAGGGCAATTATCCACAGAATCACAAATTCCATCTCCATCTCTATCTGGATCTGCATCATCACAATCTCCATCAACAGGTCCCCCATTTGGAGCATCTGGATCACCTGGTCCTGGAGGAGCAGGCAATGGTCCCATAGTTGAAACCCAAGCCTGAAATACATAATCACTATTTGGAAACACTGTAAAAGTATTACACCAAACTCTGCTTTCTCTAGCACTTAAATTAAACAAAAGCATTGCGCCATCACCAGTAGTATGGTCACCACAATACACAAATCCTGGCCCATAACCACCGTCTCTAGCATTGGTCACAACGGCATAAGAACCTGGATTTCCCAATAAAGGTTCTCCTGCAGTAGGATCCGGTTTGGGAGGATCATCATCGTCATTTGGAGGAGGTGGTGGAAAAGTTTGATTAGACCTAGTAAAATGAGCATACTCTGTCATAAAGCAAGTTGCAGGATTCGGGTCAAAATCATCTCCAAAATCTGGGCATTCAACCAAATTGTCAGTTAATACTCTTGCCTCAAGATTAAAACAGGTAGTCTCAGCTACAAAAACATTAATTGATGATTTATTTTCATCGTAGGAATTTCCCTTATCGTCTGTCCAAAAATATTTCGCAACATTATCACTTACATTTGGTGATAATGTGATCCATCCGCCATCTGGGTTTTCACAAAGTCTTGTGTCAGATCCTGCATTAATTGAAGCGTTGCAATTATTTACTTGAGCAAATAAACTGTCTTGATTAATCGAAAGACATAAAAATATGCAAAGGAGTAGGGGTTGGTAGAGTTTTCTCATGATTTAATCTTCTTTTGATTTGAGTAAAATTTTCAATTATCCTAAATTTAAATTATGTTATCAGTATGATAGACGATATTTTAATATGCCTAGCTTGTAATATAAGCTATTTATGCCAAATTTGTTGACTAAATCGCCAATTTAAATGGCTTAAGCTGTTAAAATAAATTTGATTTGTAAAACATTTTATTTTATTGGTTTTTGAATATTAAAATTCAATATCTATACAAATTATATTCATGTTTAATTAGCTACAATTCAAATACATACAAATTGTTAATGTTTGAATAAATATTTATCTGAGAAAGTTGTTAAAATGTTAATTCCCTCTTTAATTGTTGGTCCCAAATAATATTTACCAAATTTAACATCACTTGAAATAATTATTCTTAAAATTTAATTATTCCCAATTAAATCTAATTTCAAATCTAGGCTTTCTTTAATATTTAGCAACCTGTAATTCATCTCTTTTTAGATGGTATTTTTTCGTAATTTAGACCAGCTTTTGAGCACTAAAAACGCCTTATTGCTTGACAACAATAAGGCGCTCTAGTTCTAGAAATTTATCTTTTACTCTAATCTATTTTAAGAATCTTTTCGACTACTTGTCCTTTCGAATTACCTACTTGCAAGAAGTATGTTCCTACCGCTTGCTCACTCAAGTCAATGTCTTTTTTAATGCTAGAACCTTCGGCTTTGTCCTGGAAGATTAATTGCCCCAAGGCATTATAAACCAAAATATCTAACAGTGCCTTTTCTGATAATTCCGCAATAAAATATACCTGATCTTTTGTTGGATTAGGATATACTTGGAATGATTCTAAAATTTCTAAACTAGCAATCCCTGTCAAACTACCATCAATTAGTACATCAAAAGTTTGCTCGCAGCCTCTATCATCTAAAATAGTAACTGTATAAGAACCGACTTGCATTCCTGTATTTATTATAGAATTCGAACCATCTGACCAATCATAGGTGTATGGTGCTGTTCCTCCTGAAACATTTAGTTTTACATCAAAAGTAGTACTGGTTCCACCTTGATTGATCGCATAATCCATTTCAATAGGATTTGGTTCAATAATGGTTCTAGACAATGCGTAATCGCATCCATTCCTATCTGTTATAATTACAGAATATTCACCTGCAGATAGATCGAATAACTCAGGGTTGGTTGAGCCATTTGACCATTCATAAGTGAATGGCCCATCTCCGTCTATAACTTCTAAATTGATAAATCCATTTGCATCACCATTACATAAAACATGACCGATTTGAACCTCAAATTCGGCAGGATTATAAATATTTTCTACAGTAATAAGGTTAGTAGAAATACAATTATTAGCATCAGTGATGGTAACGGTGTAAGTCCCAGAATCTAGATTAGTAATTACCCCTCCTGTTGAACCATTTGACCATTCTAAAGTATATGGTGAAGTTCCTCCAAATGGTATGACTTGTGCAAGTGACATTGCACCACATAGTCCATCTGTTCCAAAAATTTCAGATTCTAATTCAGCAGGACTTGTCACCGTGATGTCTTGCGTAAACAAACATCCATTTGCATCTTCAACCAAAACAACATAAAGGCTTGCTGGTAGATTATTTATACTCGTACCTGATTGTCCTGAGTTTAAACTTACCTCATATGGTGCCATTCCTCCTGAAGGGAATATTTCAATACCTCCGTCAGTATTTCCAAAGCAACTTACTGCATTCATTTGAATATCAGCTTGTAAAGTCTCACAACCTAAATCTTGACATGGCACTGTTACTGAGGTTTCTACTTGACAAGCATTTCCATCAATGACAGTAACAGAATAAGTTCCACAAGGAAGATTATCTTGATTTTCAGAGCTTGCTCCATTGTCCCAAATCAATTCATAAGGTAAGGTTCCTCCTGCTATATCTAATTCGATGGTACCATCTGAGGCACCTGTATCTGTTTCTGCAGTAACGTTTGCAACATTCACTGAAAGTTCTTGAGCAGGCTCTGAAATAACAGCTTCTAGTTCTATTTGACAATCGTTTCCATCTGTTATAAGAACAGAAATTGTACCTGCTGTTAATTCATCATTTGTAGAGGTCGTTGAGTTTCCAGCGCTCCAATCGTAGGTAAAAGGCAAGGTTCCATTGACAATTTCAATAGCTGCTTGACCATTATTTTCCCCTTTACAAAGTACATCAATGGTTGAAATACTAGCTTCAAAATCAGCACATGGATCAGAACCCGCTTCGATGTCTATACAGAATTCTTCAGATACACATCCGTTTGAATCTGTAACGACTAAGCAATAAGTACCTGATTCCAAACCTTCAAGGTCTTGATTTGTATTTGAGAAATTGTTTGAACCTGTCCAGGAAAAAGTATAGTCTCCTGTGCCTCCTGTTACAGAAGCATCCGCGCTTCCGTCCCCTGAACCCAGAGAAGATTCATTTATACCAGTGACGTCAAGAATAATTTCCGCTGGTTCAGAAATTTCAAATTCTATCATTCCAGAACAATCATTTTCATCTGTAACTTCGATTGTATAAATTCCAACAGATAATTCTGCATTGTATCCTCCTGTCAATCCATTCGACCAGACTACAGTCAAGTCACCAGTTGTGCCTTGTGTTTCAATGCCTGCATAGCCATCTGAAGCACCAAAACAAGAAACATCCCCTGCGCTCAAAATCAGTTCAAAATTCTCACAAGGATCTTCTCCTTCTGTAATTTCAAAACAAGACTCTGCTGTACATCCGTTTTCATCTGTTATGGTAACACAGTATTCGTCTGCTTGTAAATTGCTTATTTCTTGAGTAGTATTGCCATTACTCCATAGATAGGAATATGTTCCAGTACCGCCACTTCCCGTTGCGGTCGCTGACCCATCTGCTGAGCCAGGAGAATTTTCTCCTGTTGTAACAACGCCTACTTCTAATACTTCCGGTTCATTTATTTCAAGTTCAACATCTACGCTACAACCATTCGTGTCTTCAATTTGAATCACTGTCAAACCTGATGGTAAATTTGCAGGTGTTGTAAAAGTATTTCCTGTAAAGGAAGTAATTGCAATGCCATTCAAAACCACATCGAAAGGTCCCGTTCCACCTGTAACTTCAACATCGGCAGAACCATTGCTATCTCCAGCACACAAAACTGCATATGATTCAGCAATTACGGAGAAACCTATACATGGATCTTCTCCTCCTAGTACTTCGATACAAGCGTCTACAGTACATCCACTGATTGGATTTGTAGCTAAAAGGCAATATTCACCAGGTGCAAGATTAGAAACTGTAGCTTCTGTAGAAATTACATTGCCAGCAGCATCAGTCCATTCAAATTCTAAATTTCCATTTGCATCAACCATCACCGTCCCATCTGCTGCCCCTTCTATGGTTTCTGGTGTTGAAGAAACTGTTACAAAAGGTGATTCTACATCAGCAAATAAAACTTCTATTTCCTGAGTAGCTGTACAGCCATTCTCATCCGTTACAATGACTATGTATACTCCAGGTTCAAAAACTTCAATACTAGAATCATTTGAATCATTGAAATTCCACAAGTATGTCAAGGTTCCATTTCCACCAGATGCAATTGCTTCTAAAGTAACAAAAGGAACAATGCAAGAGAGTACTTCGTCATTAAGATTATTGATGATTACAATAGGTGCTTCTGCGCAAGGGTCCCCTCCTTCTAATATTGTGTAACATTCTATCAAAGAACAACCAGTAGAATTGAAAACAACCTCAATGCAATACTGACCCGGTGATAATCCTTCTACAATTAAGTCCTCCCCAATTATTGCACCTGAAGCATCTCTCCAAATATAAGTTATATCTGTTTCAGAAGTATTTAGAGTAATGGTTCCATCGGAAGCTCCACTTGATGTTTCGTCGGTTCCAATGAGAGTAAACTCAGGTAAATCTATGGAAGCATCTACCGTAAAAACATTTGTAGCTGTACATCCATTTGAGTCTGTTATTATAACAGAATATTCTCCTCCATCTGACACTTCTATGCTTTCATCTTCAGAACCTGTGTTCCACAAATAATCGAAAGGTTCTGTCCCTCCTTGGACCACAGCGTCTAAAGACACAAGTGTATTTACACAGGTGATCGTTGTTTCGTTTAATGGTTCAATAACTACTTCGATACCCATCGAGCAAGGATCAGAGCCCCCTGTGATGGTAAAACATTCTTCCAAGGTACAACCAGTTATTTGGTTAGTGACTAAGAGGCAATATTCTCCTGGGGCTAAATTGTTGATTACAAAGCTTGTTCCGATTACATTTCCCATGGCATCGGTCCATTGATAATCATATAAAGGTTCGTCATCTAAATTCATGACACTTATCGACCCATCATTTGCTCCTTGGCTAGTTTCATTTGTCTGTGTAGAAAGCACTGCAGGAGCGTTCGTAGATGATACAACTTGAATTGAAGTTTCTGATGTACAACCAAGTTCGTCCGTGGCGATTACAGAATAAGAACCAGCTTCGCTGACTGTAAGCACAGAACCTATGGTGCCATCTGACCAGACAAAAGTGCTTGTCCCTTCACCATCTATACCGGTAGCAACAAGATCAACCTCCGTCAAAATACAAGTTAAAAATTCAGAATCTATATCAACTCCAAAATTAGAATTTACACAAGGATCTACGCCTTCCAATACAGTTATGCAATTATTCTGTTCGCATCCATTGTCTGTATTTGAAACAAGAACACAATAGGTACCTGGCGCTAAATTGTTCACGGTTGGAGTTGTACCAACTACCATACCATTAGAATCTGTCCATTCGTAAGTACCGTTAGAAACATTAGAGGCAGATACGGTAACGGAGCCATCAGCTGCCAAAGGTGCTGTCTCAGGCGTTGTCGATAAACTTAACATAGGAAATTCTGCATCAATAGATATGCTTACCGATGCTTCTGAGACACATCCATTATCAGTGTTAGTTACTTCTATAAGATAAACTCCTGCTTGATTTATAGTAGGATTAAGACCATCTGCGCCTGAAACAATCCCAGGTCCAAACCATTGGTATGTAAAATTATTTCCAATTGAACTAGCTGATCCATCTAAAATGGCAGTTGTACTATTGCAATTTAATTCTATTTCATTACCTGCTGAGGCGATAGGATCATTTTGATCTGCAGAAACAGTTATGCTTTCTATAGTAGAGCAACCATTAGATAAATTGATCATTTCTACTTC
>CALIIW010000029.1 GCA_938018185.1 uncultured Saprospiraceae bacterium | reverse complement strand
GTTTTATGCCCTATAAAACAAAAGAAGGCAAATTAAATATTGGATAATGCTTTGAATAGGATTAAATAATTTATTTTTATTCCCATTCATCATATTTTAAACTAAAAACCAAAAATCTATATTATGCATCCAGTGTATCAGTTTATGATTTTTGCTTGGATTTTCTGTCTAGGCTGGATCGCTTTCGTAATTTTCACTCAGCGAAAAATACACCCAAAAGCCTTATTTTACTTATTCTTCGTAGAGCTCTGGGAGCGATTTTCCTATTATGGAATGCGAGCCTTGCTGGTACTATATATGACAGCAGAATTGCTCGATGGAGGTTTCGGATTTGAAGATTCGAGGGCCTATGGGGTATACGCGGCTTATGGAGCTTTAGTCTACTCTACGCCTCTTATTGGAGGCTATTTGGCTGAAAATTTTATGGGTTATCGAAAATCTATTATGTGGGGAGCTATTCTTATGGCTCTTGGACATTTTGCGATGGCATTTGAAGCGCAAGTCATTTTCTATTTGGCCTTAGCCTTATTGATTTTAGGTAATGGCTTTTTCAAACCTAATATTTCCTCCATGATTGGAAAATATTATGGAGAAGGAGATCCAAGAAGAGATGGGGCCTTTACGATATTCTACATGGGTATCAACATTGGTGCATTTTTGACACCACTTACTTGTGGTGCAATAGGTGAACTAGAAGGTTGGCATTATGGATTCTCTCTGGCAGGATTTGGTATGTTAATTGGCTTGATCATATTTTGGATGGCTCAGAAGAATGGTGCTTTGGAAGACAAAGGATTTCAATCTGAACAGGCGATTGCCAATAATGAAAATATGTCGATTGCAGGCATAAAGCCTATGACCTTGATCTATGTTGGGTCTTTTCTTGTTTTGCCTATCATATGGGCGCTTGTTAAGTACAATCACATAGTAGAATACTTGTTACCAGCAATAATAATTGGTGCATTAGGCTACATGCTATATATTTCGTTCAATTATGAAAAGGTTGCTAGGCAACGGATCTGGGTTATTTTAACCTTATTCTTTTTCACCGCAGTATTCTGGTCATTCTTTGAATTGGCAGGATCGGCCTTGACGCTGTTTACAGACAGAAACGTGGACAAGACTTTGTTTGGTTATGAGATGACAACTACCTTCTTTATTGCGATCAATCCGCTTTTCATCATGTTGTTCGCTCCAATATTTAGTTGGATGTGGATTAAGCTTTCCAAAGCCAACTATGAACCCGCGGCACCATTGAAATTTGCAGTTGGTTTGATTTTATTAGGTTTAGGATTCTTAGTCTTAAACTTAGGATCTGCAACGGCAACTGCTGGTGCGATTGGCGGTGTATTTATTGTACTACTTTACTTATTACATACTTTAGGAGAACTGGTATTGTCTCCAGTAGGTCTATCATTGGTTACAAAATTATCGCCAGTTAAGATGGTTGGATTTATAATGGGTTTCTGGTTGATGTCTTCAGCTGTTGCCCATCAGGTAGGTGCTCCAATAGCAAGATTAACTTCTGTTGATGAGACAGAATTAATTAAATCAGATTCATTCAAAGCTTGCATGACTGATGAAGCTATAGCGAGTATGATTGCTTCTCCTAGTTTCACAAAGTGTCTAGATGATGGTGGCTCTGTGGATGGATGTATCACAAATGCCTCTTTCTTGAATGATTATGAAAGTAAAACTGGAAAGAAATTTTACATTGGTAAAGCAATGGTAGCAGGCTCAGCTGATAAGATTGCAACATTTGTAACAAGAGATGCTTCTTTTGAAGGCTCTTCTGCCTTTACGAATGTATCTCAAATGAAGCAATTGAGTAATAAAGAAATAAAAGCTTTAAAAATGGGCAGTCCACAACAGATAGTTGGAACTTGTATTTCAGAAAATTCTCTTGGTCTATGTCTAGGTGTATTTACTAAATTAGGTTTCTTTGCTATTGGTTGCGGTATTCTTCTTTTATTATTATCTCCTATCATCATCAAATGGATGCACGGAATTAAATAATCGCAGGCTATTTTAAATTTTTAAAATCTAATTAGAAAGCCGATCCTTTAAAGGGTCGGCTTTTTTTATTGGGCGATACCTTGAGGTATGGAGTAATATATCAGGAGTTTTATGGAAATGTATTTAAGAATTGACAACACATGATATTCAAATTTTAATCTTTCCAAGAATGATTAAATGCTTAGTAAACGTAAGGCCACGTGACACAAAATTCCAAAGTCCAAAAGGTATTAGCTAAGTTTTGTTATTTTTGACCTTATCGAAAAAACTACATATGTCAAAAAATAATGATATTCTAAATTCTGCGGGTACCGTCATTGGGCACCCGTCCCAATTGTTTGTTCTTTTCTTTACAGAAATGTGGGAGCGTTTTTCATACTATGGAATGCGTGCGATCCTGGTTTTGTTCTTAATGAGTTCCATTGGTATTGGGGGTTGGGACTGGACTTCTAAGCAAGCATTATCACTTTATGGTACTTATACTGCCATGGTTTATTTAACACCTATTTTGGGAGGCTATCTAGCCGACAAACACATTGGCTATCGAAAAGCCGTCATCTTAGGAGCACTCATCATGACCTTAGGCCATGCCTCGATGGCTCTAGAGTTTGCGGACATCTTTCTATACATAGGAATTGGTCTCTTAATCATCGGAAATGGTTTGTTCAAGCCAAATATGACTTCGATCATTTCTCACTTATATAAAGGATCTCCTGAAAAGAAGGATGGCGCTTATACCATTTTCTACATGGGTGTAAATGCAGGAGCATTTTTAGGAATACTTCTTTGTGGTTATATCGGAGAAAAAGTTTCTTGGAGTTATGGATTTGGATTGGCAGGGATATTCATGTTACTGGGTGCTTTGCAATTTTACCTGGCACAAGATATTTTCGGAGACGTAGGAATGAAACCAGAAAAAAATGAAATAGACGAACCGACCATGGCATTTGAGGGAGATAAATTAAATCCTTTTTCAATGCTAGATAAAATCCTAATTGGAATTTCTGCTTTTATTGGTGTGAGTTGGATTATCAACGATCCATTGTCTAACATAGGAGGAATTAATATGCTAAGTTTTGGAGGGACTGATATCTCAAATGGATACATCTTAACAGGGGTTATTATATTTTTATATTTAATAATATCCAGAATCATAAGATATCCTAGTCAAACCAGAGATAGAATGATCGCCATTGTCATCTTTGCCATCATGACTGTTTGCTTCTGGGCATGTTTTGAGCAAGCTGGTGGTTCCATGACAATCTTTGCCAAGCAGTATACAAATAGAATAATGTCAGGTACTTGGGCTACCGTCTTTATTATTATCAACATAATTATTACTGTTGTTCCTGTAGGAATTATCACCTACGTCTTGATCAAGTTATTTGGACAAACTTTTAAAAAGTATAGATTTTCAAATTTAGTTTTAGCTACAAGTTTTGTGATCATTTGGGGATTAATATTCTGGATGATAAATAGGGATTTAACATCAAATGCTTTGGTTGTAGAATACCCAACAATTGAGACAAGCAAAACGAATGACGCAGGTGAAAAAGAACTTGTCTATACCAGTCTGCTTGAATCTCAAACGGCAAGTCCTACAGATAAAATCGTCAATCAGAAAACAACCATTATAGAACCAGGTGATATAAAAGTTGGTGACAAAGTTAACTTGATAGAAGTGCGAGGAAAACTGCTCTTTTTGAATGATCAAAAAGTCAAAGTAGCTAGAGAAAAAGTAGTCGCCTCAGGAAAAGAATCTCCTATCATTCAGGGTACTGTTTCTAAAATAAAAGAGAATGAAGTCGAGATAACAGCCACTTGGTTTGGTATATTAAACTCCTTGTTCATTATTATGTTTGCGCCACTGTTTTCAAGATGGTGGGAAAGTAAATACAATCCTTCTGCCGCAACTAAATATGGTTTAGGTTTGATACTCCTAGGAATAGGATTTGGCGCCTTGGCGTTTGGCTCTATGTCAATTCCTTCGGGAGCAGCTGTGGCATCCGTAAGTATTATTTGGCTTATACTAGCTTACTTATTTCATACACTTGGAGAGCTCTGTCTCTCGCCAGTATCTTTATCATATATCTCTAAGCTTGTACCTGGGCGAATGATCGCTTTGATGTTTGGAGTTTGGTATATCGCTATCGCGATTGGTAATAAGGTTGCTGGAAAGATGGGTGGAGCGATTGAAGAGATTACTAGCCAATATGATTTGACGACCTTCTTTTTGATATTCACTGTTGTACCAATTGGACTTGGTTTGCTAGGCATCTTATTGAATCCACTTGTGAAGAAGTTGATGCATGGAGTGACCTAAGAAAGTCGAAAGGTGAAGCAGTGAAGCCTGCCTGCGTGCCTTGGCAGGCAGGTTGAAAGCTCAAAATAAAGTTTAACGTAAAAAGCTGTAAGTGATATCAATCGCTTACAGCTTTTTTTCTTTGCGAATCTTTGTGCTTCTTCGCGTCCTAGTCAAAACCGAAGTTGTGTTGGCACGCAAAGCTGCGCAACGGAGCGCAAAGATACACAAAGTCAATAGCCTAATCCAATAACACAGGCTTCTCTTTCTTCTTTATCACCAATTCATAGCCGCGCATCTCTGCAATCAGTCTGATGATCTCGATCATTTGATTTCCTTCGATTTCAGCCCTAGCAATTAACTCCTCGCTGGCATTGCTTTTTCTAATTGCTTCTTTTGCTGATTTATTTAAAGCGGTGAAATCCTTGGCGGTAAATTTATTAAACCAGCTTTCTTCAATATGTTCGTAAGTGACATCATGATCGATGGCAAGAATTTCTGGTTCAGGAATATTAGTTAGAACGATTTGCTTATTCACGTCATCCATTGTTATGGTCAAGCCTCCCATGTTGTAACCAACCAAGACTTTTCCAGATACTGAGATCTTTGCCTCTTTAGGAAATTTATAGGAATAAGATAATGGAAAAAATAAAGGAATAGAACGATTATTCAAAGAATCAAATCTTTCGTTGTAAGTACCTTCGACCGTTACAAGTTTGCAAACTTTTTTTATCTCTTCGTATACGATCTGAGTGGAAGATTCAGAATGGATTGTTTCTTTTGCAGAAAACATAGAATAACTCATCCATAAACCTAGAAGGAAGGCTGCCACTACAAGGAGTAACCAGAATGCTTTTTTCATTTGTTCTTGTTAAGTATTAGAATAAGTAATGACTACTTATTTCTTATTCTCAGTCATCTCGTATTTTAAGCCTTTATGACTTTTTAAAACAGCTCTAATAGAACCAACCGAAACTGGAGAGGTGATCATCAAAGGAAGTCTATTCCCATCATCTGAAACATAAATATCCATTTCAGAACCTTCTTCAAAGACTTGCCCAGCAATTAGCTGAGGAGAAAGTTTAATGGTATTGAACTTGCCAAGGCCATGAATCTTTTGACCTTTTTCTTTCCCATTATAATTGATATTAAGCTTGTAGGTCTTTTTGTCTAAAAATATATTTACTGGAAAAGAATCTCCAACCTGCATGTTGTTTAATTCCATATTTCTTACATAGTAAATTGAAGAAAGCATGTCATGGATGTAATCATCGACCATAACTTCCTTTGCAACAGCTTTATCTTTTGACCGCCCCCTAAAAGAAGTGGCTACATTATTTTCTTTATCAAAAACTACTTTGTCATAAAGCGTGTAAGTACCTTCTGATATATCTCTAATAGATGTATTAGGCAATAATGTTTCTTTATCGACATAAGAATCGTAATAGTCTCTTACTTTAAAAAACCATTCATATCCAGGGTAAGTTTTTCCGACTGCAGAAAAATGGAATTGGTCTCCCTCATCTTGTACGGTAAAGGCAACCTCTCCGGCACTTAGCCAAATAAAGCCCATTTTATAATAAAGCTTATAGACGATTTCTTCTCCGTCTACAAAAGTATAGTCACTAGTATAATTAATGCTAGAACTGTCTTTTTCTTGTGCAAAAAACTGTTGGTCTCCAGGAGATGTAAATCCCATGAATACAAAAGCTAAAAGACAAATTTTAAATATGTTATTTCCCATAACCTATGGATTTTAGTACGTTAATTTTGACGACAAAGCACATACCGAGTAACGAGGGAATGATCAAATTTATTACCCACAAACAGAAGGTTGCAGCTAAAATACTCAATTTGTTGGCTTCAAATATGCCCCAAATCTGGATGGCTACTTCCCCTCTGGCAAGTAGATCCCATATTGGAGGTAAAGGAATTCCGGTTTGTATAAAGAATATTCCTGATATGCTAGCAGCGGCTGATACTAATGGTACCTCTATACCAAAGAAGTATATCAAACTTAAATACTGCAAACTATAGACCATATATCTCAAAAAAGAGATTTGAATAGCCTTTAAAAGTACTCCCCTGCTGTATTGCTTGACGACTTTTATGGCTTTTACCAAGCCTTTAAATTTTGTCAAAAATTTTATTCTTTTCAAAAGATTGATCAAAATATCTATGTTAAAGAAGAAAAACAAACCTAAACAGATTATTCCTAAACAGAGAAAAATAGCTGCCAGTCTAGAAAAATCTCCCAGTAATTCTATGTGTTGGGATAAAAAAATTAACCCGAATCCTCCGATACACATCACTATGATCATTTGGCTCAAACTCCCAACTAGTGTGGCAGCTGCAGCTTTCCAATTATTCTCTGGTTTCACAAATAAAATTCGACCGCCATATTCTCCTACTCTTGCAGGAGTGAACAATGAAAATACCAAGCCTCCTAAAATGGTTTTTATGGCTTGCCCCAATGATTGTTTTTCAAAACTATTTGTAAGCAACTGCCATTTTTTGGCTTCCAATAACCAATTTAATGGCATTAGTATTAAGCATAATATAAGCCAAAGCGGATTCGATTCCTTCACTGAAGTCTTAAAAGTTGCTGCCAATTCTGAGATATTCTCTCTCACCAAAATTTGCTCATAAATAATATAAGCTAACAAGCCAAACACAAGCAATTTGATCGTAAGATTAATTGTCTTAGAAACTGGACGACTAAGTCCTTTGCTAAATATGTTAGTTGCTTCTATCACTTATATTTTCTCTAATGTTCTTATATGCTTTAGACTCAAATTACGTCCTTTTTAGACTTAAAAAAGTGTTATAAGTCTTTAATTATATGTTATTCGATCCCATTTTTGATCAAAATATGGTCTTTTTTGCGAAAAAACTGACTATCTAAGCTCTTTCTGTAATCTAAGATGCTAGCATCCATTTGTTTAATTAACTCTGAAACTGCCTCCTTAGACAAAGCATCCATCCGAACATACTTATTTTCCTTATTAAGATATTGACAATATTTACCATTAAAAACCATGCTCCTACATTTGCCAATATTTAATTCATTCAAAAAGGTACCAAAGACATCGAAAGTATAGATCGTTTCTTGATCGTACAACAAGAGCTTATTTTTTCTTTCTAAGAGCAAGCTTGGAAATATTGATTTTTTTAACACTTGCCTTAGATCATCACTTCTCAGCAAGACCTTCCCTTCCTGATCAATTTTTAAAATCACTTGATCAATCTCATCAAAAAACCAAATGTTATTATCATTTGAGGAGCAAAGTGCATTTACATTTTGAAATCCTGCTTCTACCAAGGATAGTTCATGAGTCAGATTTAATGTTCGATCAAAAAATCTAAGCCAACGAAAATCAGGATAGTAAACTAAAGTTTGTAGAGGATTGGATGCATCCAAAACCCCAATATTTCCCAATCTATTGTCTGAAAATTTATAGAGTAGTGTTCCTTTATCACTCCACTTGGATAATTCATTTTGATTTGAAACGATGTATAAATTATTTAAGTTATCAATTTCAAACAGAGCGGATTGAATCGCAATTTTTTGCTCCGTCTTCACAGAAACTTGTTTGACACCAGCACAAGAAGTAGTAAGTGCAAAAAGTATCAAATAGATGTAAATAAAATTAAACTTAGGATTGTTTGCCATGAATAATTGGGTCATCATTTTCATAAAAAGCTAAACTTAATGTTTCCCCATCAAAGACTGCGTATGAATTGTAATTCATCCAGTCTCCCAAATTCACATACCTGCTTTTTTTATTTGACAAAAGATAATCTATCGGTAAATGTCTATGTCCAAAAATGAAGAAATCAGCTTCCGTTTTTTTTGACTCTTCCTCACAAAATTGGATTAGCCATTCTTCCTTAGGGCCAAGATATTTATTTTCATCCTTCGATGAATTTCTACTAGTACCGGAGCAAAAATTTGCTAAAGCAATACCAAAATTTGGATGGAGTCTTGCGAAAAGCCATTGGCACAAAGGGTTATTAAAAACTTTTTTAATAAACTTATAGCCATGATCTCCAGGTCCTAGACCATCTCCATGACCGATAAAAAATTGTTTGCCTTTTATTTCTTTTACAATAGGAGCTCGATAGGTTGGTATATTTAATTCTTCTTCAAAGTACTTGAACAACCACATGTCATGATTGCCAGTGAAAAAAAAGAGTTTTATTCCTGTGTCTGACAATTCTGCTAATTTTCCCAGAAGTCGAACATAACCTTTAGGGATAACTCTTTTATATTCAAACCAAAAATCAAATAAGTCGCCAACTAAATATATTTCTTCTGCATCATCTTTGATGCTATCTAACCAAGCGACTATTTGCTTTTCTCTTTCCTTAGAGGAATATTTTACATCAATCCCCAGATGGAAATCAGAAGCGAAATAGATCTTGCTCATTTGTTTAGTTGTTAGTTTGTCAGATGTTGGATGTCAGATGTCGGCTGTCAGATGTCGGCTGTCAGATGTCAGTTGCGATCTAATGTTAAGACTACACCTTCTCCATGACGGCACAACAATTGTCGCAAGTTCTAAGCTCTTCTGAGTCCATAAAGTTGTTCATTACAACTGGAAGTTGATTGACAATATCAACCATTTCAAAAGTCGCTTCATGCAATTTATTGTTGCAGCTTTCGCAAAACCACATCAGCTTATCTTGTTCATCACCTCGACGATATCTTTCAATTACAATCCCTACCGTATTTGCTGGACGCTGTGGAGAATGCGGTATTCTTGGAGGCAGCAAAAACATATCTCCTTCTTTAATGTGAATATCTTCAGGCGTACCATCTTCATTTATAATTTTGAGTACAATGTCTCCTTCTAGTTGATAAAATAACTCTTCCCCATCTTCATAATGATAATCTTTTCTACCATTAGGCCCACCTACAACCATAACGATATAGTCATCATTTTCAAAATATATTTGCTTATTTCCAATAGGTGGCTTCAACAAATGTCTATGTTCATCTATCCACTTATTCAGATTAAAAGGTTTTGCAATTGCCATTGAGCATTATTTTATGATGAAGTGATTTACAAATTTTAACACTTTTTTCAAATCGCTTCGATTATTAATATCAATACAGCACTAATTTAGGAAATAGTATTGTAATGGGCGGTTTTTTGTGTGGTATGTTCTTTCAAAGAAGAAATTTGGATGTAAAAGGTGGATGAGGGAGATGTTGATTTTTAGATGGTGTCTAGAAAGGTGTACGGATGGTGTCTAGCATAGTGTTTAGAGGTTGTCTAGCATGGTGTTTACAGGCATTGGCAAGGGTTGGATGTGCCGTTATACTTGGGCTCATCGTAATATTGCAATATTACCTCGACCATCCCAGAGCCTCCCCCCTTTCAATACCACAAGACATAAAATAATTCTACCTTGTGAACAAGTATTCAATAAGCTTTAAATAAAAATATCTTGAAAAAAATAGAACACATAGGTATTGCGGTCAAAGACCTTTCAAAGGCAAATGATCTGTATGAAAAATTGCTGGGAAAAAAACCTTACAAACAAGAAGCTGTCAAATCAGAAAATGTCATGACTTCCTTTTTCAAGGTCGGTTTTAACAAGGTAGAATTATTAGAAGCGACTGACCCTTCTAGTCCGATAGCAAAATTTATAGAAAAAAGAGGAGAAGGAGTACATCACATTGCCTTTGATGTAAAAGATATAAAGAAGGAAATGGAGCGTCTCCGAAAAGAAGGTTTTATATTATTAAATGACAAACCCAAAAAAGGTGCAGACAATAAATGGGTTTGTTTTGTCCATCCAAAATCTGCGAATGGGGTCTTGATTGAATTGTGTCAAGCGATTGATTAATGGAAGCCTACCACTATATCATCGCCATGATCGGTGGAGCTTTTGCTGGAGTAATCAATACTTTGGCTGGAAATGGATCTGCGATTACCTTAACCATTCTTACAGAAGTTCTTGGACTTCCACCAAACATGGCCAATGGAACGAATAGGGTTGGTATCTGGACTCAATCTGTGGCTGGCAGCTACTCCTTTTATTCCAATGACAAACTCCCATTAAAACGAAGTCTCAAATTTATTATACCAACCGTTATAGGTGCTATTATAGGCGTATTGGTGGCAACTTCCGTTAGCAATGATCAATTCCGTCAAGTTTTTAGATTTTTGATGGTTGCTATGTTGGTTGTTATCTTAGTAAAGCCTAAAAGATGGCTCAAGGAAACAAATGCAGAGGCAGAGAATAGTTTGCTTTGGGTGATACCGGTTTACCTTGCTTTAGGCTTTTATGGAGGCTTCATTCAAATGGGAATGGGCGTATTTTTCTTAGCCTCAATGGTATTGATTGCCCAATTTAATATTGTTGAGGGAAATGCAGTCAAAGTATTTGTGGTAGCTATTTATACCATTTTAGTTATTGCCATTTTTCAATGGAATGGACTAATTGATTGGAAAATAGGTGGCATTATGGCTATTGGGCAGACGACAGGAGGCTTTCTGGCTGCCCAATATGCTTCAAAATACGAGCAAGCCAATGTTTGGGTCTATAGAATCCTAGTATTTGTGGTCATCATGGCAATAATCAAGCTATTTGATCTTCATTTACTGCTTTTTAGCCTGTTTCAAACTATTTACCACTAAGATTGCTATATTTCTTTTAGCAGAATTATTCAAAATCTAATACGGCTTCTTAAACATTAAATAGTTTAGACATTGATTTTCAGTCATTTCTCCTTTAAAAACTAAACAATAATTAGCTTATCTTTGTATTAATCGAAGACAATAAAAAAGGTACGGAGATGTTTGATTTACCAGTTGTACAAAAGAAGGATCCAAGAAATAAGAAACCACCTTGGTTAAAGGTGAAATTGCCTATTGGAGAAGACTTCAAAAGAGTTAGGAAGTTAGTTGATGAGTACAAGCTGCATACCATCTGCCAATCGGGTAATTGTCCAAATATGGGCGAATGTTGGGGAGCTGGTACTGCCACCTTTATGATCCTTGGAAATACCTGCACCAGATCTTGCTCTTTCTGTGCTGTTAAGACAGGCAGACCTCCAGAATATGATGAAGATGAACCAAGAAGAGTAGCTGAAGCAATCAAATTGATGCAAGTTAAACATGCGGTCATAACTTCGGTGAATAGAGATGAGCTAAAAGATAGAGGTGCTGAGATTTGGTATCAAACGGTTAGTCAGGTAAAAGAATCCTCCCCAAATACTACCATAGAAACTTTAATTCCTGATGTAAAAGCAAACTGGGAAGCTTTGTCTAGAATGATAGATGGTGGACAAGAAGTTGTTTCACACAACATGGAAACAGTAGAAGCCTTGTATCGAAAAGTAAGACCTCAAGCAAAGTATGACAGAAGTTTAGAGCAAATAAAAAGAACAAAGGCTGCAGGTCATAGAACGAAGTCCGGAATCATGGTAGGACTTGGTGAAACTAAAGAACAAGTGTTCAAGATTATGGACGATCTTGTAAAAAACGACTGTGATGTTTTAACAATTGGTCAATATCTTCAACCTACAAAAATGCATTTAGCAGTAGACGAATTTGTTCATCCTGATATTTTTGCGGAGTACAAAGAAGTTGGTCTCAAAAAGGGCTTTGACTTTGTGGAATCTGGACCATTGGTTCGATCTTCGTATCATGCAGAGAGACATCTATAGAAAACAATTATTAAAATAAAAAACGAAAAATCATGAATGCCGCTAATGCAAATCTAATTAACAGTATTGTTTTGATAGCTATGGGAATTTGGGGATACATAGACACAGATATGGTTTCCAAAACGGCTTTAATACCAGTAGGCTTTGGGATCATTTTATTATTAATGACTCCTGGTGTAAAAAAAGAAAATAAAATTATTGCACATTTGGCTGTCTTACTCACATTATTTATGGTAGGTGTCTATATAGGTCGAATACCTAAAGCTTCAGCTGCAGGAGGGACCATGCTGATCCGTACAATTGTTATGATTGCTACAGGTATTTTTGCAATGATAGCTTTTATTAGAAGTTTTATCGCAGCAAGAAAAGCAAGGACAAACGCTTAGTATCCACTCTGTCAATCAACTTTATTTTTTTTGCGACGATCCGCAATTGATGTGCGAAAATTATTTATGAAAGCCTTTCAATTTTTACTTTTATTTTGTTCTCTCGTTTTTTTATTGATGGAATGTGTTCCTATAAAAGAGGAAATAATTACAGATATAAATCTGGATATAAAAGACAAGCGCTTGCAAAATGTTTTTTCTTTGCAAGACCAAGGTCTTAGTGATAGTCTATATACATACTTCAGTAATCTTGACCCAACTTACAGATATGCCTCAGCAATGGCATTTGCCTCTAATAGAGATACAAATGCCATTTCAAGATTAGCCTTTTTACTTAAAGATCCCAATCAGGATGTACGGATAGCAGCTGCATATGCCATCGGTCAAATCAATCACGAATCTGGGGAACAAGCCTTACTCAACAACTTTGAACGAGGAGACTCAACAGGCTATTGGGATCGTTACAACATGGCGGTGATGGAAGCTGTTGGAAAATGTGGTTCAGATCAAAGTCTAAAATTCTTAAGCAATATTCAGAGTTTTACAGAGCAAGATACTTTTCTAGTTTTTGGACAAGCATTGGGGATATATAGATTTGCCTTGCGGCGAAAAATATTGAATCAAGGAACACAAAAGATGTTGAGCCTAGTTGCTTCAGATAACATTCCTGCTGAAATTCAATTTATCGCCTCTAGTTACTTGGGAAGAGTTAAAGACCTAAATCTTCAAACTGCTGATGTACAAAATATAATTAGAAAGTTAAATTCAACACAAGATTATCGCATACGTATGAATCTTGTTTTAGCTTTAGGAAAGGCCTTAAATCCAATTGCCAAAGATGAGCTGGTAAAGCTATATAGCAGAGAAACTGATTTCAGAGTAAAGACCAACATCATTCGGGCATTAGCAAATTATCCATATGCAGAAGTGCAGCGAATCCCTTTTGAAGCAATACATGATCCAAATCCACAGTTGGCTAAAGCAGCAGTTCAATTCTTTATAGAATCTGGTGAAGGAAGAGATGGCACCGTATATTGGAGATTGGCAAATACTGCCAAAAATCCGCATGTTAAGCTTGGTCTATTAAAAGCAGCTAACAAACACGTGTCTGCTATATATGAAGAAGCAAACTTAAATATCAATTATCAAATCAAACAGATTTTTAATGACACGACAGCTGCTGTCCATTTAAGAGCTGCGGCAATAGATGCACTTGCAGAATACAATTGGAATTTTAGATACATCCAAAGAAATGGAATCAATTCTAAGAATGAAGTATTACGAACTGCTTCTATGTATGCCATGAAAACCATATTAAAAGATCCAAATTTTGACAGGAATTTTGGCTTGGGAAAAACTTCTTCAAAGCGAGAAATATCTGTTTACATTTCTGATGCGATCAATGGTACAGATCCTGCACTGAAAGCAGTAGCGGCGGAAATACTTGCGGACTCAAGTTTAGAGTTGAAAACATATTATCCTAACAGCAGCTTCTTGCATGTTGCGAAAAGAAACTTAAAGTTACCTCAAGAGACAGAAACACTTTATGCCATAAATACAGCAATAAATACCTTTGAAGGAAACAATGAACAAATCAATGAAATACCGGAATATAATATGCCGATAGATTGGTCAGTTCTTAACAAATTTGAAGAAAATATTAAAGCAAGAATAGAAACTAAAAAAGGAGATATCATTCTTGATTTATTTCCGCTTAAAGCACCGGGTTCCGTTATAAACTTTATCAAACAAGCGCAAGCTGGATTTTACGACGGCAAGAACTTTCATCGCTTGGTGCCCAATTTTGTTATACAAGGAGGTTGTCCTAGAGGCGATGGATTTGGTAGCCAAGATTATAGTATTAGATCTGAAGTACCTAACTTGTACTACCATGAAGAAGGATATGTAGGCATGGCTTCAGCTGGGCCACATACTGAAGGAGTCCAATGGTTTATTACACATTCCCCTACACCACATTTAGACGGCAGATATACTATCTTTGGTAAAGTAAATCAAGGAATGAACGTTGTTCAAAGTCTGGAAGTAGGAGATATTATAAAAACGATTAAAATTCTAAACTAATATAATGAGTAACACGATTGAATTAAAAAACACGGCATTATCTGCGAAACACATAGAACTTGGAGCTAAGATGACTCCTTTTGCTGGTTACAATATGCCAGTAGTTTATACAAACATTATTGAAGAGCATCAAGCAGTAAGAAATAATGTTGGTGTTTTTGATGTATCCCATATGGGAGAATTTATAGTCCGAGGAAAAGGAGCTTTGGAGTTGTTGCAGTTGGTGACTTCAAATGATGTTTCTAAATTAGAAATAGGTGACATACAATATTCTTGTATTCCAAATCATAATGGTGGGATTATAGATGACTTGCTGGTTTACAGATTATCTGAAGAAAATTGTTCTAAAGGAGAACGAGCTTACATGCTAGTAGTCAATGCTTCTAATATTGAAAAAGATTGGGAGTGGATAGCGGAGCACAATAAGTTTGACACCCATTTAATTAATATTTCTGAACGAACAGGTCTTCTTGCAGTACAAGGACCAAATGCTGTAGCTGCGCTTCAAGAGTTAACAGATGTGGATTTGTCCGAAATAAAATACTACAACTTTGTCAAAGGAGATTTTGCAGGTTTGTCAAATGTAATCATTTCAGCAACTGGTTATACAGGTTCCGGAGGATTTGAATTATATGTTAACAATGACCAAATGCCTACATTATGGGAGCGATTGTTTTCAGTAGGAAAAAAACATGGCTTGGTACCTGTAGGTCTTGGAGCTAGAGATACACTAAGGTTAGAGATGGGCTTCTGTCTTTATGGAAATGATATTGATGACAATACTTCTCCTTTGGAAGCAGGTCTTAGTTGGATAACAAAATTAAACAAAGGTACTTTCAACTCCAGTGAAATTTTCGCAAGTCAAAAAGAAGCAGGGATCACAAAAAAACTGGTTGCTTTTAAGCTTGAAGATAGAAGAGTACCGAGACATGATTATGAAATTCAAGATGAAGCTGGAAAAAACATTGGGAAAGTAACTTCAGGTACAATGTCTCCAACATTATCCTATCCAATTGGCATGGGTTATGTTGAAAAAAGTTTAGCCAAGACTGGAAATACAATATATATCAACACTGGTAAAAAAGCTTTAAAAGCGGAGATCGTGAAGCTTCCGTTTTATAAAAAATAGAAGGTCTTAAAATTCGATTAAATACTAAAAATGGAATATCAAGAAGGGAAAGATAAATTTCTACAAACTTGGGGAGCGCTAGGTTCTAATTGGGGTATTAATCGTACAATGGCTCAAATACATGCCTTGCTACTAATTGCTCCTGAGGCATTAAGTGCGGAAGAAATTAGGGATGAATTGCAAATATCGATGGGAAATGCAAATATGAATTTAAGAGCACTAATTGATTGGGGCTTAGTTTATAAAGAGTTGAAAACAGGAGAAAGAAAAGATTTCTTTATCGCTGAAAAAGATATGTGGGAGGTTGTAAAGAAAATCATACAGCAAAGGAAAAAAAAGGAACTTGAGCCTTTAAGCAAGACTTTAGATGAGATTTCAGACATTCAAGGAGATGATGAGAAAGCGGAAGAATTCAAGAAGATGGTGAAAGAAATTAAATTATTTAGCAATAAGGCAGACTCAATGCTTGACAGGATAACCGAAGCTGATTCAAATTGGTTATTTGGTACCTTCTTGAGGCTTATAAAGTAAAATATTTAAAGTTTTAGACATATAAAATACTAAATCTCATAGCCCCGTAAGGGGCTATTTTTATATTTATCCCTTAGCTATTATTTCTACAAATGCTTTCATTTATTTTCAGTATTTTTCAAGTTGAAGTGATTTTGAATGGTTTGTTAATCACATCATTAAAATTAATTATTTGAAAATAAGATGAAGATAAAATCCTTTCGTGCAGTTATCCCTAAGATGAACTTTGTTGCTTCTCCAAAAGCATTTTTTAGTTCTGTGAAAGAAAAATATCCTGATTATAGAAGAGGAGAATTTTTTAAGAAAACTTCTCAAGAAGCAATATACATTTATCAGATTGCAAAAAATGGTGAGATCAATACTGGAATAATAACTACAGTCCATGTAAAAGAATTTATTTCCAATAGAATTAAAAAACATGAAAATACACTAAAGGCAAAAGAGCAGCAACAAATCGATTTGATGCTCAAAAGAAAAGCTGTCGTCAAACCGATTTTAGTGTTTTACAATGCAGAGAAAAAAATAAATACGCTTATAAAAAAATGTATCAAGACCTACGAAAAAATATTAGATATAACTTTGGATGACACTGATGAAGTGCATCGAATTTGGGAAGTAACTGACGGCACTGATGTAGAAAAATTTATTACTTTATTTAAAAATATTGTTTCGGAGGGATACATTGCGGATGGCCATCATAGAGTTGCTGCTGATTCCTTAATGTATAAAAGGTTAAAAGAGGAAAAGAGTTTAGACAACCCTTATGAGTATTTAATGACAGCCTTCTTTCCTTCGACTGAGTTACAAATTTACGATTTCAATCGAGTTATTGATGCATCCAATAATATTTCAGCTACCAAATTTTTAGTCGCCTTATCTAAGGTCTGCGACATTGACATTTTAGAAAAGCCTAGCAGACCAAAAAAGAAATTTGAACTCTGTCTTTGTATTGGTGAAGAATGGTATAAGCTTACTTGGAAAAAAGAAGCCCTCAAAAAGATTGGTAAAAAAACCGTTTTATTAGATGCTACAATTCTTAATGAGTTGGTCTTAGAAACAATTTTAGACATTAAAGATGTCCGTGCTGACACAAGAATAAAGTATGTGGAAGGCGTGATTGAAATTGATCAATTTGTGGCCAATTGCAAGAAAAACGAAATCAGTTTTGGCTTCTTGCTTTACCCTGTAGAAATTGAAGACCTTATAAAAGTAGCTGACAAGAAGATGGTCATGCCTCCGAAGTCTACTTGGTTTGAACCTCGAATGAAAAATGGATTACTCGTCCAAGAACTATAATAAAATGTACAAAAAAATTACTGCCGATTATATTATTCCAATTAAAGGAGCACCTATCAAAGATGGGGTCCTAATTTTGGATCAGACAGATCATATTGTTGCTATAGAAAATGCTTCTAATTATGACCCAAGTGAATTGCAAAAGCATGATGGTGTTCTTGTTCCTGGATTTATTAACACACATTGTCATTTAGAGCTTTCACACATGAAAGGCAAAGTAAATACAGGATCTACCTTAATTCCATTTATCACTGATGTTGTTTCCCATAGAGATTTTCTAGAAGAAATTATTCTTGAAGCAATCAAGAAGGCCGATGAAGAAATGATAAGGGAAGGGATTGTAGCCGTTGGGGATATCTCTAACAAATTAGATACGGCAAAGCAAAAGGCCATTAGCCCTATAAAATATTATTCTTTTATAGAGATGTTTGATTTTCTACAAGATTCTCAAGCACAGAGTGAATTCGATAAATATCTAGGAGTTTATAATGGACATGAGCAAAATGATAAAAATAAAAAGAGTTGTGTTCCCCATGCTCCTTATTCCGTATCAAAAAAATTGTTTCAGCTATTAAACGATCAAAACAAACATGCCTCAACTATAAGTATTCACAATCAAGAGACAATTGCGGAATATGACTTATTTAGAAATAAAACTGGTGGCTTTGTAGATTTTTACAAAGCCTTTAATATTCAAATGGATGATTTTAATGCAACTGGAATGAGCTCTATTCATTATGCTATGGAACATATGGATCCAAAGCAAAAAACACTTTTTGTCCATAACACTTTAAGTTCAGAAAAAGACATCCAAGCCGCGCATGATTGGAATGAAAACGTTTATTGGGCAACCTGTCCCAATGCGAATTTGTACATAGAAAACAGACTTCCTAACTACAAACATTTTATTGCTCAAAATGCAAAGATGACGATTGGTACAGACAGCCTGACTTCCAACTGGCAATTGAGTATTATTGAAGAAATTAAAACCATCGCAAAGTACCAGTCTCATATTGACTTAGAGACCTTGTTGCTTTGGGCAACATTAAATGGCGCAGAAGCATTGGGTATGGCGGATGAATTAGGTTCCTTTGAAGTTGGAAAAAGGCCAGGAATCAATCTATTGAATCTTTCGATTATCGAGGATGAAAATACACTTCGATTTAATTTAAGAAACGATACTAAAGTAAAAAAAATAGCCTAAGCACTTGGCTTAAGCTATTTCTCATTGTTTAATTCCTTTTCAGTTTTTTCTTATTCACTATCAATTGAAAATCAACTTTCTAGTAATAGGATTATATTTTTCGTCAAATCTAAGTGTCACATAAAACATCCCGACACCTATCTGATCTTTTGAAATATTAAACTTTGCATCAGAAAGATTCTGTTCTGTTTTAATTATTCTACCCATTTGATCATAGATCATTAAGTCGTATGTTTCATTTAGGTCTATTGGCAATTCCACAGTAATGTCATTAGAAGAAGGATTAGGAAAGACACTTAAGGAAGTTTCTTTCAAATTTTCATTTGATAATACATAATTGCAGATTATATCTTCTAGGAATGGATACATAACATCGATAAGACTTTGTTGTGCTTCAGCAAATGCTGGCTCAGAATAAATATCCGTGTGATTTCCACCATCAATTGAAACAAATGCTGAATTTAGTCCTACCGCTAAAGCAGTGGGATGGATTGCTCCAGATCCATTCAATGACATAATATTTGCAGCAAGACCATGATTGTAAGGTACTGTGCCATCATTTACACCGTGCATGCTAAATATTGGTGCATCATCTGCATCAATCCATTCCGTTTTATAAATTCCTCCTGACAAATTAATTATCCCATTCACAGATGAACTGAAAGCAGCATGAGATCCATCTCCATCTATTCCTCCATTTGAATCAATAATAGTCTGTACAAAATCAGGTTTTTCATCTGCCTCATCCATTATTCCAACCTGGCAAGCCATAACTGCGCCGGCAGAAAGACCACCAACTAATATTATATTTGGATCAATATTAAACTGATTGCCATTTTCTGCATCCTGTCTAAAAAATCTTACGGAAGTTTTCATATCGCCTACAGCATCAACTACAGTCCCAAGCATTTCCAAGGAATCTGGAAGTCCAAATAATAAAGGCCACAATGCGTAATCTATCGAAGCAGCAACGTAACCGTGTTTTGCAAATTCAGTACAAGATTGGACCATGTAAGGATTTGTTCTTGTTCCAAAAACAAAACTACCACCATGGGCCATAATAACTAGCGGTCTTTGTGCATCTGTATCTCCTACTGGTTCATATACATCCATTAACAGATCAAATTCAGAACCAGTAGCATCTGAACCGACACCAAACTTAACTCCAGAGGTAACTGTGACCTCATCAAAAACTTGCTCTAAATATCTAGTCCCATCACAGTTTGTGAGTTGAGCATGTAGATTAAAAGAAAAAAGGAACAATAAAAGTAATGTGTAAAGTTTTTGCATGTTTATTTTGTTTATAAAAGTATACTAATGCCAATCCTTCCATTGGATTGATTTCCAGCGTTTGCACCAAACAAACCTAAAATATTATCTGTAGAGCCAAATATTTGAACAGGACCAATTCTTGCAATGCCCATTATCCCAAAATTATCTAGCTGATTATTCATGAATGCGTAATTGATACCTAAATGAAATAGCTTTCCTAACTTATACTGTGCATTTAAAGCCAAAGCTGAATCATTTCTGTTATTACCAAATATGTTTCTATATAATACGCCAACTCTTAGTTTTTCAGAAACATCATATTGACCACTCAGATAAAAGCTACTATTGAGATTTGTTTTATAAGAATCACTTGCTGTTTCTTGAAATCCAAATATCTGTTCTAGTGTGTCTAGTTTAATATCAAACTCAAGAGAATCTTCAGTAAAAAAATTGCTTAAATCTATCCCTCCATAATTATAATCTCCTTTTGAAGAATATTCTTTTGTTTCTTCTTTCCATGTTATGGAACCCAAATCTATAACTGATGCAGACAGATTTAGTTTTGGAGTAAGTTGAATACTTGCTCCCAAGTCTATACCAAAGCCAACATTGGATGAAAATAGATTATCCAAAGTAAACTGTTCTATTGTAAAATTAAAATCGCTCACTCCATCTACAGTTAAGAAAGAGGATGTTTGTAAGGAATAATCTGTATTAAATGTCAATTGGTATATATCATCAGATGTGTAAAGACTTGCTAAAGAATTATTCGTTACGATAGAACCTATTCCAGATAGATATTTTAGCTTAGCTCCAACACAGATTTTATCTGAAATTTCATGCTGAATACCCAAACCAATCTCATGGAAAGAATTAACATTTAAGGCTGGTCCAAATTCTACAGTCTCTCCAATAAACTGAGCATTGCCATTCCAAATAAGCTGAGCAAGCTTTTCAGAATAATCCAATTGTGTGCTAAAACGTATTCGGTGTGAAAGGCTTAACAAAAACTTATTGTATCTTATTCCAATACCTAAAGTATGAATATCCAAATCAGAATTAAATTCATTTTCTTCTTCCAATTTATCCAAAACTCCATCAAGGCTTAATACATTTTGGTTTCCATTTTGATAAATAATATCATCCAAACTAACTTTTGGGCTATGGTAGAGATGATATGATAATATTGGTAAATGGATTTGAATCTTAGCAGAATCTGCCAAAGAGGGATTTAGCTGGTTTGCTGCCCAAGTGTTAGACATAAAATATGAACCTAAGTCAGTTTGAGCTTGCATATTAATTGCTGCAAAAGCAAATAGAATAAATACAAAGCTAGTTTGTATCGAATGT
>CALIIW010000028.1 GCA_938018185.1 uncultured Saprospiraceae bacterium | reverse complement strand
TACACCTTTCCTACAAATAGATGCTGAAGAAGTAGAATACCTTCTAAGAGAAATGAGCCTTGAAGAAAAATTAGGTCAACTAATTTTTCTGGATACAGAATTGACTAAGTCAGTCACAAAAGATTCTCTCTACAAATGGTCCTCAGCACAATTGCTTGGAGGACTTGTTCTAAAAAACACCACTGTTCCCGAATATATTAGAATAGTTGAAAGATGTAAGAGAAGTTCTAAAAGTGATTTATTAACTGGATCATGGGAACGAACTAATCTGAATAATCATTTCAAAAATTTAACAAAATTTCCATCTCAAGCGACCTTTGCTTCTATCGGACAAGATAGTATATTGAAATTTGCTCAGTCCGTTTATTCAAAGCAAAAATCCGCCTTAGATCTTGACTTTATATTTGGACCAGAGTTAAATCCTGAACTTGATGCTGCTGGGAAATATAACACTGATTTGAAAACCAATGATTTGTTTACTCAAATGAAGTTAGACCTGAAGGAATTGAAAGAAAATAACAGGAACGGTATATTAAGTATTGGAGATACTTTTAAGGACCATCTTGAAATCACCAATGATACCTTAGGTATAAAATCAAAAGCACTTCAGAAATACTACAACTTGTCGATGAATGGTTTGCAAGCAATGCTTGTAAAATCGGATTTGTTTTTAAAAGATTCCTTGGTTGATAGGCCAATAGATTATATCAAAACCTATCTTTTTGACGAAATCAATTACGATGGTTTGGTCTTTTGTAAGCTCGAATCAGCTACTCAATTGGAGGATGCCATCTACGCAGGAACGGATGTTTTTATACTTGACCAGAATCCTCAAGCAGCTAGGGATAGTTTGTTTTCACTTTTTAAATCTGGTTTCTTAACGGAAGAACTTTTAAATGATAAGGTGGCAAGGGTGATGAAAGCAAAAGAATGGATCAAAAAACAAAAAATCCAAAAAGGTTTTGATCATCAATTAGTGTCCGAATATATCGGGCATCCAATTTATGAAAGCTTAGTGGAAGACTTGTATCAACAGTCTGTTTGTGTTTTGAAAAACAATGGCCTATTGCCTTTCAAGCATCTTGATCAGTTTAATCTTAATTACCATTTTTATTCAGACAAAGATTTTGTTGAATTCAAAAATACATGTGCGCTTTATAATGAAAGTAATTCAGAAAATTTGCATAAGCCGGAGGATGTGTACCGATCTTTTCCTGATTCATTAGTTTTAAAATCCAGAGCCAGAATTATTGTCTTGGATAAAATTAACCTGAATACAGATCATGACAGGTTTATACAATCGATAAACAAACTCTGTGAAACATCCAGTGTATTGCTAATTAATTATGGGAACCCGCTCAATTTTAAATGGTTTTCTAATAAAATTAATGCAATTCAAATATTTGAAAGGAACGCGATTACGGAAAAAGCTGTAGCGGAGATAATTTTCGGCGCAAGGGTTCCAAAAGGTATTTCTCAAATACAAATAAGCCCTAGCTTTAAAGCAAAGGCAAGGAATTCATTTTCCAAAAGACGGTTGGTGTATGTAAATCCGGAGGAGGTAAATATTGATCCTAACAGACTATCCATGGTTGATAGTATCATGTTGAAAGCAATAGAAGAAAAAGCGATACCTGGAGGTCAAATATTAGTCGCAAAAGGCGGGTCAGTATTTTATTCAAAAAGCTTTGGTTACCATACTTATGATAAAAAACAAAAAGTAACAAATGACGATCTATATGATCTAGCCTCTTTGAGTAAGATTTGCGGTACGACCTTGAGCGTTATGAAACTTTATGATCAGAGAAAAATTGCTTTAAATGACAAAGTAGGTAAGCATATAAGTTTAATTGCTGGTTCCAAAATGAGAAACATCAGCGTGTCAAATTTGTTATTGCATCGATCTAATTTGCAACCCAATATGCCTATTAAGGATTATGTTTTTTTACCTGATAGTTTACTTGCAGATTGTGATTATAAATATTGTAATACAAAACGAGGTGCACATGATATTGAAATAGCCGACGAATTCTATTTCAATAAAAAATATCAAGATTCTTTATGGCTAGATGTATTGGATATTAAACCATATAAGCAATCCAAATATAGATACTCTGATGTAAATTTCAATTTACTTCAGAAGGTTGTGGAGAAAAAAACTAGACAAAATCTGGATGAATATTGCAATAAGCAATTCTATAGTAAACTTGGACTTAAGCAAACACTCTATAATCCTTTAAATAAATTTAATGCTAAGCAGATTGCTCCAACAGAACAAGATCAAAAATGGAGGAAGCAATTGCTAAGAGGATACGTTCATGATGAATATGCAGCTTTACAAGGAGGGGTGTCTGGCTCTGCAGGATTATTTTCATCTGCGGAAGAACTTGCAGTTATTTGCCAAATGCTCCTTAATAAAGGACAATATGGTGGAACAAGGTTCATAAATCCAAAAACAATAGACCTGTTTACTTCTGTACCTGTAGGCTCTAAAAGGGGCTTAGGCTTTGATAAACCAAGAGGGAAATATACAGAATCCTGCTCTTCAAAAGCATCTGATGCGACTTTCGGACATAGTGGTTTTACAGGTACTTGTATTTGGATTGATCCAGAGTCCGACTTAGTTTATATTTTCTTATCTAATAGGATTCATCCTAAAATAAATAATAATAAACTTTTTAAACGTAAGTATCGTGGTCAAATACATACTGCAATCTATGAAGCATTAGATACTTACCAAGCAAGAGTACCTGGGCAGATAGAAGATGAAGTGAGTCAAGTTGAGATGAAAGC
>CALIIW010000027.1 GCA_938018185.1 uncultured Saprospiraceae bacterium | reverse complement strand
ACCACATAACACCACACAAAGATTCTTTTGAGATTTTTCGCAAACATTAGTTATAATGGTACCAACTTTGCCGGCTGGCAAAAGCAGGATAATGCGATGACCATTCAGCAAAGCATAGAAGAGGCTTTTTTCCTTGCTACGAAAGAAAAAATATCGATTGTAGGCTGTGGTAGAACAGATACTGGCGTTCATGCTTCGGATTATTTTTTTCATTTTGATATGTTGGAGCTTACGGATCCTGGCTTTCTTAGAATGAAGTTGAATCATATTTTATCTGATGACATTTCTATTAATAAAATAATAGAAGTAGGTCCAGAGGCACATGCTAGGTTCGATGCATTTAAAAGATCGTACACTTACCATCTATCCTTTGAAAGAGACCCTTTTCTAAACTCCTTTGAATGGTATTATCCTTATGGAAGCTTAGATTTGAATTTGCTTAATTTGGCCGCCGAATTACTTTTAAAATACAAATCATTCTATCCTTTTTGTAAATCAAAGACGCAAGTAAAAACAATGGACTGTGAGCTAACAGAAGCTTATTGGGAAGTAAATGAAAATTCTACAAAATTGAGATTTCATATTACTGCTAATAGATTTCTGAGAGGAATGGTCAGATTAATTGTAGGCATGTGTATTAATGTAGCCACAAAGAAAGTTAGTCTTGACCAAGTAAAAATAGCTTTGAATAAGCAAGAAAGAATCGATAAAAGTTATTCTGTACCCGCTTCAGGTTTATTTCTGGTAAATATTGAATATCCTTATAGCTCACTTTTAAAAGGCTAATGCCGGATCTGTATAAAGTGGAAAATTCCCCATGTACTTTTGGACTTCTGATCTAACACCCGCAACTCTGGTTTCATTTTCCGGATCTGTCAAAATGTGATCTATCCATTCTACCACTTGTAAACAATCATTTTCTTTAAAACCTCTTGTTGTTATTGCTGGTGTCCCTATTCTAATTCCAGAAGTAACAAATGGAGTTTGAGTGTCAAATGGGACCATGTTTTTATTAACCGTAATTTCTGCTTTTACCAATGCTTGTTCGGCAACTTTACCTGTTACATTTTTTGATCTAAGGTCAAGAAGCATTAGGTGATTTGAAGTTCCACCTGAGATAATTTTATATCCCTTATCCACAAAAGCATCTGCCATAACAGAAGCATTTTTAATTACTTGTTGAGAATAAGTTCTAAAATCTTCCGTTAATGCTTCTCCAAAAGCCACCGCTTTTGCAGCTATAATATGTTCCAAAGGTCCACCTTGCATTCCAGGAAAAACACCAGAATTTAGAATAGAAGACATTTTTATTGGATTTCCTTTCTTTGTAGCTCTGCCCCAAGGGTTATCAAAATTCTTACCCATCATAATAATTCCCCCTCTAGGACCTCTTAATGTTTTATGTGTGGTACTAGTAACAATATGACAGTGTTGCATAGGATCTTTCAGTAGCTTTGAACAGATCAAACCAGCTGGATGTGCAATATCAGCTAATAATAAAGCTCCTACCTCATCAGCTATTTTTCTAAAACGTTCGTAATCCCAATCTCTAGAGTAAGCAGAAGCTCCACAAACGATTAATTTAGGCATCACTTCTTTTGCCTTAGCTTCTACCTTATCCATGTCTATCAATCCGGAGTCTTGTTCCACTCCATAGAAATTTGCTTGGTAGACCTTACCAGAATAATTTACTGGTGATCCATGTGATAAATGACCGCCATGGCTTAAGTCAAAGCCTAGAATAGGATCACCTGGCTGTAAACAAGCCAAAAAGACCGCAGCATTTGCCTGAGCGCCTGAATGTGGTTGAACATTAGCATATTCTGCCCCAAAAAGCAATTTTAATCTATCAATTGCCATTTGTTCTATCTGATCAACAACCTCACAACCACCATAATATCTTTTACCTGGATAGCCTTCAGCATATTTATTGTTAAGGCAGGTTCCCATAGTGTTAATAACTTCTTGGCTTGCAAAGTTCTCTGAGGCAATTAATTCGATTCCAAAGCGCTGTCTATCAAGCTCTTTATCAATTAAATCTGCTATTTGATTGTCTTTTATCATCTTGTTAAAGTTTATTGAAATACCTGTTTAGGAATAATTATAGTACCATATTAATCCTTATAATAGTGTATTCTCAAAAATACAATTTTATACCCAATACCATTTATGTTTTTGATAGTGATATTCTATAGCATTGATGGTATTATTCTACTTTTAGGAAATGAACAGAAAAACAGATTGTATAATAGAATTATTTAATATTTGCATAACTTTATGCACTGACAGCTTATTCAATATTTTGAAAAAGAAACAATTCTCATTTCTATTATTTTGTTTAATAGCTTGGAGCTCCATCCAGGCCAAAGTTGATCGTCTTAGATGCTCCTATTTTGATGACCCTTCTACCACTATTAGCATCAGTTGGGACCAGGTTATGGGAGAAAATCCAATACTCCATTATGATATTAGGCCGTGGAAAGGCAATTTAGAAGAATATAAATATCATGTTAGTCCTTATAAATCTGTTTTCTTTAAAGGGATGGATAACCAAACGGTTAGACTTAAAAACTTAATACCTAATACAAAGTATTATTTCACAATTGAAGATTCAAAGGGAAAGAGTCGAGAGTATTCTTTTGAAACTTTAAGTGATGATCCTGAAGATCGATTATCTATCATCGCTGGAGGAGATTCTAGAAACTTTAGAAAGGCAAGAAGAGCTGCCAATTTAATGGTATCAAAGTTGAGACCACACTTCGTTTTATTTGGAGGAGATATGACCGGTGGAGATACGGGACAGGAATGGATTGATTGGATGAATGATTGGCAAAATACAATTCCTTCTGATGGAAGAATAACTCCCATTGTCGTAGCAAGAGGAAATCATGAATACTCAAACCGAACGGTAGTAGACCTTTTTGATTTACCAGATCCAACAGCTTATTACTCCTTACATATTGGTGGAGGTTTATTGTCAATTTATACGCTAAATTCATTGATTGCCTCAGGCGGAGATCAAAGAGAGTGGCTTAAAAATAGTCTTCATATTCAACAGTACACCTCTATTTGGAAAATGGCCCAATATCATTTTCCAATTAGGCCCCATACTAAGAACAAGGCTGAAAGAAATGATCAAAGAAAAAATTGGGCTTCCCTATTTTTTAAATACGGTTTAGATCTCGCCATAGAATCAGATGCACATGTTGTAAAATCAACTTACCCAATTGTTCCCACAAATGGCGCCGACCAAATAGAAGGTTTTAAAAGAGATGATGAAAACGGGACGGTCTACATCGGAGAAGGTTGCTGGGGCGCACCTTTAAGAGACAATAATGATGACAAAGAATGGACCAGAGCTTCAGGTAGTTTTAATCAATTCAAATGGATCTTTTTAGATAGTGAAACGATGGAAATCAGAACGGTCAAAACCGATGGGGTAGAAGAGGTAGAACCATTAAGCCTAAATAATAGATTTGAAATGCCTTTTGGTGTCGACTTATGGAATCCTGATTCTGGAGAAGTGATCACTTTAAATAAAAGAATAGCTAACAAAGTCTTGGCTGTTAAAACAGCCAAGATGGAGATCTATAATCTTTGCGCCACCATAGATGGTGACAGTTGTGAAATCAACTGGATGACGACGAAAGAACCTAACGAAACAGCTTTTGAGGTTCAAAAATCAATAGCCGGCAGACCATTTAGAACAATTGCTCAAATAGATGGACAAGGCACCAAAAATGCAAACAACTACTATAAAATCCTAGATAAAAGTGAAGATCTTAATGAAGTAGTTTATCGCCTCAAAAAGATCGCCCCAGACGGCACCGTTCTTTTTTATAATAGTAAGTTGGAATAAAAAAACAAAGTGTTCGCTACGACTATTCGCTACGACTTGCAGTCGTACGCGCTCACACATAATTCCAAACAAGCAAGTCCTTAACCCACGCGTTAAAAACAACCCACAAATTGTTCGCTACGACTTGCAGTCGTACGCGCAACCTAGCCTCGCCGCCTCTGGCGGCCTAGAAATAAAATTAAGGCATTCCTCCAAAAGAAAGTTAGTGCAAGCCCCCTGCGGGTTCCTTCGCTTGAATGTCCACTGGACATTCATTTTTGCTGTCGCAAAAAGTCGCTCAGTCACCTCTGGCGGCCTAGAAAAAGTAAATGAATAAAAAAGAAACAGAAAGAAAACTAGTTCCTAAAGAACTAACGCGATAAGCCCCTGCGGGTTCCTTCGCTTGAATGTCCACTGGACATTCATTTTTGCTGCGCAAAAAGTCGCTCAGTCACTCAGTCTTCTTCAATTTAAAAGACAAGTACACCGCGACCAAGGTGAAAAATATCGTTATATAACCAACATATTCATAATTACTCAAGGAACCATCTACCTCATTTTCAACAACTATGAAACCTGCAATGGTCGATCCTAAGGCTAAAGCTAGTTCGTTGGCTGAAGATCTAAAACTCATGAAACCACCTCTATCTTCAGGCTTTACAACAGAGGTAACAATCGTTGTTGCAGGGACAGATCTTCCCGCAGAGACGATGAAGTATGAAGAGGTCACTAGCAACGCTATGTAGATCGGAACAGCGGTTAAGTTTGTAATAAGGAAGATTGGAACAATGGCAAAAATGGAGGCGATGATGAATACCCTTTGATTACCAAATTTATCAGAAATCCAGCCTACAGTTGGTAAGGCAAAGAAAGAACAGATTCCGCCAAAGATGTAAATAAAGCCTACTTGTTTGAAGCTGAAACCAACATTAGATTCCATGTAAGGAGCTATAAAAGGGATCATCGTAAAGTGACCAAGTATCAAAACAAAACTGAATAGCAGAGCTAACAATTGATTTTTATTTTTGACCAAGCGGATTATAACATGAAAAGGATTTTGCTTAGGAGTATCTGCTACAATATGCTTTTTGAAATCGGGAAGTATGAAGTACAAAGTCAGAAGCAACACTAAAGAGGTATATCCAATGCTTTGGAAAGGAGCTTGCCAACCAAACCGGGCGGCGATTTCAATTCCTAACGGTATCCCAACTACCGAAGAAACGGAAAAGGCCATCATGATGAAACCATTTGCTTTGGATCTGTTTTCATAAGGCACAGAATCAGCAACGATGGAAAGCACTAAAGCGGAAATGACGCCACCAAAGGCTCCTGTTAGTCCTCTAAATAAAAGTAGACTAGGATAAGAGTTTGAATAGCCACAAAGCAAAGTTCCTATCGTAAAACCACAAAAGAAAAATATCAAGACATATTTGCGATTGAATTTGTCAATGAAAAATGCAGCCAGCAAACTTGAAGCAAATGCTGCATAAGCATACACAGCAACAAAGTTGCTAAACTGCTGAGGTGTAATATCAAGAACATCCATGAATTCTTTGCCTAATGGCATGATGATCATGAAATCAATAATGTGAAGGAATTGAACAATGGCAAGGATGAAAATAAGGAGGGGAATGTTAAGAGAGCTTTTCTTGTCTTGCATTTAGTCAATATCTATTTGCATGCAATGATACTCTTAAAAGCAGCAATAAAAAAGAAAACCCTGTCTTGATAGCAAGACAGGGTTTTAATTATATTTTTAAGAATATATTTTCTTAGTACTGAATGCCTAAAGCTCTTAAAGTTTCAACGTCTAACTGTCCTACAGGAAGTCCGTTATCTTTTTGGAATTTAGTCAAGGCAGATTTAGTTTGAGAACCTAAGATATTATCTATTGGTCCTGGCGCATATCCTCTTGATCTTAAAGCATCTTGAATCTGACGGATAGTATAAGATGTAACATTTTGGCTACACATTACTTCTCTCCATTCAGTCATACCACCTGGCTTAGAAAGTACTCTCTTAGTTACTGTTGCATATTCAGCAGGAATATCAACTGTAGTAGTAGAAGCAGCAGACTTAAGTACTTGTCTAGTCTCAGTAGCGTATTCAGCAGGAATAGCCTCTGTTCTAGAAGTAGCTGGAGTCTTAACAACTTTCTTAGTTACTGTTGAGTATTCAGCAGGAATAACTTCTTCTCTAGTAGAAGCAGGAGCCTTAACTACTTGCTTAGTTACTGTTGTAAATTCAGCAGGAATAACTTCTTCTCTAGTAGAAGCAGGAGTCTTCACAATTTGCTTTGTTACTGTCTTATAAACAGCAGGAATAACTTCTTCTCTAGTAGAAGCAGGAGTTTTGATTACTCTCTTTGTTATCGTGTTATAAACAGCAGGGATAACTTCTTCTCTAGTAGAAGCAGGAGTCTTCACAATTTGCTTTGTAATTGTAGTATACTGTGCAGGAATAGTTTCTGTTCTAGAAGTAGCAGGAGTCTTAACTATTCTCTTTGACACTGTCTTAAATGTTGCAGGAATAACTTCTTCTCTAGTAGTAGCAGGAGTCTTCACAACTCTTTTTGTTACTGTACCATATTGAGCAGGAATTGATTCTGTTCTAGTAGTAGCAGGAGTCTTAACGATTCTCTTTGATCTAGTTCCCATTTGTGCAGGAATCTCAACAACCTTAGTACAATCGTCACCATTGTCAGTGTAACCAGAGTCACAACCAACTCTAACTTGCTTAGTTACAGTTTTGAATTCAGCAGGTACTTCTACTAAACACCATACTAAACAGTCATTAGGATCTGCAGAAAGACAGTTTCTGTCTGCTTTTTTCTTTACCCACTTCGTAGAAGCTGGCTTTACTTCGATAGTTTCTGACTCCGTAGTAAACTTAGCAGGAATTCTTTCGATTCTTGTAGAAGCTTCTTTCACGACATATTGCTCAGATACTGTTTCGTACTCAGCAGGAACAGCGATCAATCTTGAAGATTCAGGGCTTGTCATTACTTGTTCAGTAACAGTTTCGAACTCAGCAGGAATAGCAATTAGTCTTCTAGACTCAGGTGTTGCCATTACTTGTTCAGTAACAGTTTCGTATTCAGCAGGTACTGCTATTACTCTTGTAGATTCAGCCTTAGCTAAAACTTGTTCAGTAACAGTTTCGAACTCAGCAGGAATAGCGATCAATCTTCTAGACTCTGGAGTTACCATTACTTGTTCAGTAACAGTTTCGAACTCAGCAGGAATAGCAATCAATCTCTTAGATTCAGGAGTTACCATCACTTGCTCAGAAACAGTTTCGTACTCTGCTGGAATAGCGATAACTCTTTTTGATTCTGCTTTTGAAAGCATTTGTTCAGTAACAGTTTCGAATTCAGCAGGTACAGCAATCAATCTTCTTGATTCTGGCTTTACCATTACTTGTTCAGTAACAGTTTCATACTCAGCAGGAAGAGCGATTAATCTTGATGATTCCGCTTTTGATAATACCTGATCAGAAACAGTTTCGTAAGCAGCAGGAACAACTTCAACTCTTGAAGAAGCAGCTCTCACAAGCACTTGCTCAGTTACTGTATCATACTCGTCAGGGATTAAACATTTAGCATAGCATTTACCTGGCTCTCTATTCATAGGGAGGTCTCCAGGTTGTGCGAATGAAACAGTCGCAAACAACATGCAAGCCAAGGCGAATAAAAGGTTCAATCTTTTCATAATTGACTTAATAGTTTTGATTAAAAAAAATGTTAGAATTTGTGTGTTAAAAATTATTGCAAATTTAGCTTATATTTTTTGGATAACATAAATAATACTTGGTAATTATCTTATCCTCCAAACCATAATCTGATATTTCTGATAATGGCTTTACTGAGCCATCTTTCAATAGTATTTTTATTTCATCTGTAGTGGTACTATACGGGGTGTTCGTTTCGACTCCAGTAAAAATTAAAGAGTCCATAATCCGTTGATTGTCAAAGACTAAACCGAGTTTTTTTCGGATCTTCTCAACCTTTTTATCTTCAATTGGTTTGGAGCCTAGCTCTATTCTAAATAGCTTCCTATTCAGAATACTTCTAGATAAGAAAGCTAAGATAGCATCGTCATGATTTACCCATTCTTTGATGCCGCTTATTATATCAAAATCATCTAGTTTGACGAAATGTTCAATGGTCTCATTTGGCTTATTAAAATCTTCTTCTGTTGACCTTTCAAAGAAATATCTAAGCGTCTTTGAACAAGGCAAATTAGGATCTTTTTTAAAAACCTCCTTTGCTGTTTTTATAACCCTTATCAACAACTGTTCTGCTGCCAAAACAGTCTTATGCAAATACACTTGCCAGTACATTAATCTTCTAGCAATTAGGAATTTTTCAATAGAATAAATGGCTTTTTCTTCTAAAACCAATTTATCATTTACTACATCCAGCATTTGTATAATCCGTTCATGCCCTATAACGCCTTCATGCACTCCAGTAAAAAAACTATCTCTTTTTAAATAGTCCATTCGATCCATGTCTAGTTGTCCCGAAATTAACTGATACAAGAATTGTTTTTTATACTTCCCTTGGAATATAGAGATTGCCAAATCAAGTTTATGATCAAATTCTATATTCAATCTTTCCATGATTTTTAATGAAATATCTTCATGATGCATGGGTAGCAAAATATTTTCTAATGCATGAGAAAAAGGACCATGTCCTATATCATGCAAAAGAATTGCAATTTTTACTGCCTCCTCTTCTGCCTCAGAAATTTCATTCCCCTTGGATCTCAAAACATTTACTGCTTTACCCATTATATGTAAAGCACCCAATGCATGATGAAATCTGGTATGCAAAGCACCGGGATAAACATAATCCGATAAACCCAATTGCTTGATTCTACGCAATCTTTGAAAAAATGGGTGTTCTATTAATTTGAAAAGAATACCATTGGGAATTTCTAAAAGACCGTATATAGGGTCATTGAAAATCTTTGGTTTACTAGTCATAATGAATTTTTTCTCAAAGATGATTAATGAGTCTCACAATTCGCAATATGCAAAGAAACGACTTCGTTATGATTTTGATTTCAAGCTAATAGGTGGCAAATCATTTTTTACCTAGCGTATATATCTAAGACTGGCTATCCTCTAATTTGGTTGCTTGAGTTTGACTCTTTTTGTTTACATTCATGGAATGTTCCGCATTATTTTGATTTTAGCTATTAAATTGAAAATTATTAGATTAAACATATACTTTTATTTAATTTATAATCAACTAATAATCCATGGATAAGATAACAATCCTTTGGGCAGATGACGAAATCGATTTGTTAAAGCCCCAACTACTTTTTTTAAGAAATAAAGGTTATGAAGTTCTAACGGTAACAAACGGTCACGATGCCTTAGATGAATGCAATGAATTAAAAAATGAAATAGATGTTGTCTTTCTTGATGAAAGCATGCCTGGGCTCACTGGTTTGGAGACATTATCAAAAATAAAGGAAACAAGGCCTAATTTGCCGGTTGTCATGATTACCAAGAATGAAGCAGAAACGGTAATGGAAGAGGCCATTGGTTCTCAAATTACCGACTATCTTATCAAACCGGTCAATCCAAATCAAATATTACTAACCTTAAAGAAGATTGTAGATAACAAAAGACTTGTAGGGGAGAAGACCTCTTCTGATTATCAGCAAGAATTTAGACAGATTTCTTTGGAAATTAGCAACAACCCGAATATCGACACTTGGGTAGATATCTATAAGAAAATTGTAAACTGGGAGCTTAGATTGGATGCACATACCAATAATCAGATGGGAGAAATCCTTACAATGCAAAAAACAGATGCGAATAGAGAATTTTCAAAATTCGTAGAACAGAATTATCAGTCTTGGTTGCAAGAAGATAATGAGGAGGCACCAATCATGTCTCATAATCTATTAAGAAAAAAGGTTTTTACGGAATTAGATTCTTCTAAGCCTTCTATGTTTTTACTATTGGACAACCTTCGATATGATCAATGGAAGGTTATAGAACCAATAGTCTCAGAACTTTTTAAAGTTGAAGAAGAAGATACCTTTTACAGTATCCTTCCCACAACGACTCAATACAGCAGAAATGCAATATTTGCTGGGCTAATGCCATCTGAAATACAAGAGTATTATCCAACTTGGTGGGTCAATGACAATCAAGAAGGTGGGAAAAACATGCATGAGCATGATTTTCTTAGAGAGCATATTGGTCGGGTATTTAGAAAACCTATCAAATCTGAATATATAAAAGTAACCAATGTCAATGCAGCTAAAAAATTGGTTGATAATTCAATGAATTATTTGAATAATGATTTAACCGTCGTTGTTTACAATTTTATTGACATGCTGTCTCACGCTCGGACAGAAATGGAAGTTTTGAAAGAATTAGCCTCAGACGAGACTGCTTATAGGTCTTTGACTAGATCATGGTTTCTTCATTCGCCATTATGGACCATGCTCCAAAAAGTTGCCGACAAAGGCATTCAACTATTCATAGGTACAGATCACGGTACCATCAGGGTCAATCAACCATCAAAAGTGATTGGTGACCGGGAGACAACTGCTAATTTGAGATACAAGGTTGGAAGGAATCTAAAGTATGAGAAAAAAGATGTTCTTGAATTTAGAGACCCAGCAAAGGCTTTTCTTCCTAGACCTAATGTAAGCTCATCTTTTATTTTTGCAAAAGAAGATATTTACTTCTTGTATCCAAATAACTACAATAAATTCAATAACTACTATCGAAACACCTTCCAGCATGGCGGTATTTCCCTAGAGGAAATGATTTGCCCAATTGTGAAGTTGACAAGTAGGTAGACGCGGAAAACCAAAAACAAGTAATCATACGAGAGCTTGAATTTACCGCAAAAATAAACCCATTGTTTATGCGCTTATTTGTTTATTTGGTTAGGTTTTTTTAGCTATGACTATTTAAACATAGAAGCAAAAAACCAGTTTTACGGTAGACTTTTTTTACATTTGATAAAAATCAAAATATGCGATTTGTAATCATATCATGCCTTCTATTAATGATCTTTTCCTGCACGACCGATCCTACGTCAAATTGGAAAGAACTTGACCTTTTAAGCCATGGAATTCCTTTCAGTATTAACGCTCCAGATAGTGCACAGGTGGATGTGAAGGATTTTGGAACCATAGTAAAGGATGTAACCATTAAAAATGGAAAAGACTATTATGTACAAATTTTTGCTTCAGATGCTAGAAATGATAATCTAGAAACTGTTAAAAAGGAGCAATTGGAGGAAGTAAAGAGCAATCCATACTTTTCTAAGATAGTCAAAGACCTGCCTTCTGGATTTATTTACGAAAGTAAAATCGACTCAGCTAACATAAATTATGGATTCAAATACATAAAACTCCAAGGTTCTAAGGAATATCTCATCTCAAATGGGCTCATAGGCTCTTTTTCGGAAGAAGAAATAAGCAAAATGTATGAATCTGTTAGTAAAACTCCACTTAAATAATACCCGAATGGTCCTAATAAAGTCTAGATAATAGGGGTTATTATAGAAAATTATTTTTCTAAAAATCTCACAACTTGTGACATGGTAAAATCAATGTAGTACTGTAATTGCGTAGTTAAAATATTGCTACTAACGAATATAGGTGACACATATTTGTTAAAATTATATTATAAAAATACCACATTTTGGGTATTTATCGCCTTTCAACTTAGTATATCTTTGTTGTAGTTATTTAGAGATAAAGTTCTCTGATATCGAAATTGATTAAAACTATATAGTTGACATTGATTTTCCCATGAACTACAACAGGACATCTCTTCAAAGTGCATTTTCCCACGCACGGTATAAGAAGAGCCCTAACTTGTAGTAAAAACGTTTTTCCCGACGATTTTAAGTTAAAGGGCTTAGACAGAAAACAAATATTTTGAACAAACACAAAAGGATTTTCTCCTTTTGACATATTAATCCCTGAAGATATCGCTCTTGCAAGTTTCTTGCATCAACGAACTCTTCTAATTTATATCACTATTCCCCCTTATTGATACAATTAAATATTTGTAACTGAATAGGCATGTTATGCCTACCGGAAACCACACATAAAGATGAATAAAGAATTACTGTTATATTTTGCTTTGCTATTATGGTTTGTTGTGCCTTCATTGGCACAACCTACCATATTTGTCGAAGATATAACAGCAGATACTGGAGACTTTATCGAGGTCCCTGTTAAAGTAAAAAACTTCACTTCCATTGAAGCAATGCAGTTTACCTTCGAATGGGACGCTTCAATTTTAGCATTCAAAAAAATCAATAGAATAAACTTTCCAAACCTAGAAGAGGATTCTTTTGGACCATTAGACATTCAGTCTTTAATAAACCTTGTTTGGTTGGCTCCATCAAATGAACCGGAATATACTGTTCCTGATGGCACTGTTGCTTTCACGGTTTTATTCCAAGTAATTGGAGAACCGGATACAAAATCTCCATTGATTTTTCCAGGTACACCAGTGGCCAATTTGGTAATCTTCAATTATCAAGAAATTGATCTGATTAATCAAGGAGGAATGTTGACGGTTAATGGACCTAATTCTTCTGAACAATTAAATTTAAATACAGATCAGGTGTTTTGCACACCTAATCCATTTATAGATAAAACACTCATACAATTTACATTAAAAGAAAAAGTGGATGATCTTAAGATGACCATCTACAATGCTACAGGAAAAGAAGTTCTAACAAGAACTGGAAATTACGCTACTGGAAAAAATGAAATTGAGATTAATGCAGATTACCTACAAGGAAGAGGAATTTATTATTTCAGACTTGAAGCTGCCGATTTTGATTTTACTGATAAACTTATTTTTCATTAATTTTTTAACATCCCAAATTCCGTGGACATGAATAAGATATTTACCATTCTTATGATGAGCTTTTTGGCTTTTGCTTTCAACAAAGCCGATGCACAAACAGCACCCACCTTTACATTTTCTCCAGCTACCTCATCTGCAGCAGTAGGCTCACAGATATCAGTAGACTTTCAAGTCTTTGATAACTTTGAAAATATTGCTGGTTTACAGTATGCGATTAGCTGGGACAATACCGCATTGCAATTTGATAATGCGACAAATGTAATTGGTGGAGCGATGAATCCTAACACAGCCTTAGCAGGATATGCTGTTGGACATCCACCGGGATCTAATGTACTTATTAGTACCTGGTCTCACCCTCAGTTAGCAGGACAAACACTACCGGATGGCACACTCATCCTAACACTAAACTTTACCGTTCTTACTCTTGGTGGGAATGACATCACTGTTAATTGTGGTACCTCGCCTGAGCAATGCGAGTTTTTTATCATCAACCCTTCTGGCGTTTTAGAAGCACTTGAAGGAGAAATTTTCATTGACGAAGTTGCTGCTATTAATGGTGGTTCTTCTGCTGGTGGCGATGGCGAATTGGTATTGAATGCTTCTACAGAATGTGCAAATACTGCTGCCTCTGTTTGCTTTGATATAACCGCTCAAGATTTTGATGCGCTTGTAGGAATTTCACATTCCATGCATTGGGATGAAACAGTTTTGCAGTTTGATAGCATTCAAGCTCCAACACCTAATGTTCTAAATCTTGCAACGACAGGACCTGGTTCTAACTTCGGTTATACTTTCGCTAATGATGGTACTTTGGTATTCTCTTGGCAGGAAAATAACAATGGAGTTGGTCTGACACTTTTAGATGGTACCTTGCTTTATCGCATTTGCTTTAAAGTAGTTGGAGCAGGAGGCTCTACTACTAGTTTAACTTTTGACGGTGATCCTCTAGAGATAGAAGTAACCAGAGAAGGAGGAGCGGGAGAGAACGTTGGCCTGATTGGCAACGCAGGTAGCTTTACTACTAAAGGTACTGGCGGACCGATTGGAGCAATAGATATAGAAGCAGCATGCTTAGCTGGAGATAATGGAGACAATTTATGTGTTCCAATTTCAGTTACTGATGGCTTTGATGAGATGGTAGGTTTTCAATGGACAATGACCTACGATCCAACAATTATGACTTTTACGGGACTAGCAAATACAAACACAGAACTTTTAAATTTATCGTTTAACGAACCAACACTAGGTACAATTATTTTAATATGGGATGATGTACAAAACCCTAGAACATTAGCAGACGGCTCAACTTTATATGAATTGTGCTTTGATGTTATCGGATCAGCTGGTGATATAGGCGCATTGAATTTTGCAAATGTACCGACTCAAATCGAAGCAACGGCTGTAGATGGAGACGGAGATGGAAATCCAGACATTGTAGCTGTTACAAATACAAATGGAAAAATCACTGTAACAAACAGCGGTGGATTTAACATCCTTATTTGTGATGCAGATATTTGTACTGGAGATGCAGAAGTTTGTCTTCCAGTTTATTCTACAGGATTTAATCTTATCCTTGGAATGCAATGTACATTCAATTATGATCCTTCAGTTTTAACTTATACAGAAACAAAAAATGTAAATCCGGGATTAGCAGGAACTGTTGTTGCCTTCAATGGTAATCTACCAGTTCCAGGAGCCGTTGCATTCAGTTTTGAATCAAACGGTGCACCGAGGACTCTTGGAGATTGTGAACTTTTATTTGAATTATGTTTTAGTGTCGAAGGAGCAGCTGGAACAAGTTCAACAGTAGAAATTACTGGTAATCCGGTAGCTATTGAAGTATTGCAAGGAAATCCGACAAATCCGGCAGACATTGTAATAATAGATTTATTTTCAACAGCAGGTTCAGTAGCTCTAGACTGTACCGAAGGTTCTCAATCATTCACTTGTTCTTGTGTAGAAGAGGTTGAAGAACTTTTAATAGATGATACAACTATAGTAACTAATATTGACTGCCCAGGAGCAGCGAACGGATCTATTGATCTTGTCGTTACTGGTGGCGTAGCACCGATTACATATAGTTGGGACAATGGGGCAACAACAGAAGACATAAACACACTCACTCAAAACACTTACACCGTTGTAGTTACAGATGCAAACAGTACTACAGCAACAGCAACTTACACTATTACTGAGCCTGCAGCATTTACATCAGGCATCGTATCAACAAATGAAACCACTCTAGGTGGTGCAGATGGTACGGTAACTTTAACACCAATGGGAGGAACAGCACCATATACTTATTCTTGGGACAATGGGGCGACTACTTCTTCTTTGACTGGCGTGATGCCGGGAACTTATACCTGCGATATTACAGATGCCAATGGCTGTGTTTACACAGCAATGGGAATGGTTGGATCTCCAATAGAGATCGGCGAACCAAGTCCTCCAGGAGGACCTGCAGGTTCAACTGAATTTGTTGATGTACTTTGCTTTGGCGAAAGTACTGGTTCAATTGATTTGGTTTTTGCAGGTGGTATGCCACCATTCACTTTTAATTGGGATAACGGGGCAACAACAGAAGACATTTCTGGCTTAGCGGCTGGAACTTATTGCATAACTATAACAGACTCAAACAATGACATGGGAACTGCTTGTGTAACAATCAGCGGACCAATGTCAGCTCTATCTTTAACAGATGTATTAACGAATGAATCAGTAATCGGCTCAATGAACGGAGCGATAGATATTACTGCTGCAGGAGGTACATCACCTTATACCTACGCTTGGACTGGACCTGCTGGTTTCAATACTGCTAACGAAGATGTTAGTGGATTGTCAGCTGGTTTTTACAATGTAGTTTTGACCGATGCAAACAACTGTTCTATAAATATGACTTATGAAGTTATAGCAGAAGGCGACGTATTATCGGTAAATGAAAATGCTTCTCCTACTGTTTCGGCAGATTGTTTTGGAGCAAGTACAGGATCTATTGATTTGAATGTTTCAGGTGGACTTCCACCTTATACATTTGCATGGAGTGGACCTGGAGGCTTTACAGCGAATACACAAATGATCACAGGTTTAGCAAGTGGAACTTATACAGCAACTGTTACAGATGCTGCAAACTCTGTTGCCATTTCAACTGGAATCTTTGTAGCTCAACCAGCTGCAGCAATTGCTATTTCTGGAACACCAATTCCAGAATCAGCAGTAGGCGCAGCAAATGGTTCTATAACATTGAACGTATCAGGTGGAACACCAGGATACACATACATGTGGAACGATGGCCAAACAACGGCTAACATTGCAAACTTAACAGCTGGTACTTATTCTGTTGATGTGACGGATTCTAGAGGTTGTGTGCAGTCAAGTTCATTTGAGATTACTATTAATGGATTGACTGTTGGTAATGGAGCAATTACTCAAGTAGCTTGTTTCGAAGAATGTACCGGTGCGATAAACTTAGTAGTCAATGGAGGAGCAGCACCTTATACTTATGCATGGAGTGGACCAAATGGTTTTACTGCTTCAACAAAAGATATAAGTGGATTATGTGCAGGCGCTTATACAGCAGTCGTAACTGATGCTGGAGGAGAATCTGTAACTTCTCAAATTTACAATATTTCACAACCAGCAACACCGTTGACAATCTCTGGCACTATAACGCCAGAGTCATTGCCGGGTACTGTTGATGGCGCAATTGATATTACAGTGGCAGGAGGCTCAGCACCTTATTCATATAAGTGGAGTAATTCATTTACTTCTGAGGATTTGGCAGGACTTGCTTCTGCATCTTATACAGTTATTGTATGTGACGTAAACGGATGTACAATTACAGAAACTTTTGAAGTAATGGCAGATGCAGATCCTTTAGTGATCGATGCGACAAATACTGTTATTACGCATCCTACTTGCTTTGGAGAAAATGATGGATCAATTGATATAGTAGTAGTAGGTGGTGTACCGGGCTACTCTTACAACTGGGATATTCCTGATTCGGTAGAGGACCCTACTAATTTATTTGGAGGATCATACACCGTTACAGTAACGGACATGGCTGGTAATACTGTTGCTCAAAGTTTCATTTTAATGCAACCACCAGAAATGAATTTGGTTGTTGATCAAACTGTAAATGAATCTGGAAATGGAATGGATGGTGCAATTAGTATCACTGTTACAGGCGGAACGGCTCCTTACACATATGCTTGGACAGGATCAAATGGATTCTCTTCTACAGCTGAGGATCAACAAAATTTAGTAGAAGGTATTTATACCGTTACAGTAATAGATGCAAATAATTGTGTGATGGAAAGAATCATCCAATTGGGAGCTATTTTAAATATTTCTGATGCGATTGTTGAAGATGTTGCTTGCAATGGAGACGATTCTGGGGAAATAATTTTAACTGTAACTGGTGGAGAACCACCTTACGTGTACAGTTGGTCAGGTCCTAATGGATATACAGCAACTACAAGAAATGCTCGTGACTTAGTAGCAGGTACTTATACCGTAATGGTTTCTGATAACATTGGCCAAGTAGTTACCGACAGCTATGAAGTTGATGAACCTTTAAATCCTTTGACTATAGATCCTGATGTGATTATCATCAAGCAATTAGGCATGGAAGGAAGAGGTATGATAAACATTGAGGTGAGTGGTGGAACTTTGCCTTACACTTACTTATGGAGTCACAGTGACACCTCAGAAGATCCAAACAACTTGGAGGCTGACAATTACAAAGTGACTATAACAGATGCAAACGGTTGTCTTTTGGTTTCACCAAATTATACTGTTGAATACTGTGCTTTACCAATAAGTGTAAACACGCTTAGCGAAGAAGATGCTTCATGTGCAGAAACATGTGATGGAGAAATTATTTTAGAAATTATGGGGGGAGATTTCCCTTATGAAATAGAATGGAGTGCAGGAGATCCACAAACACTCGTATCTCAGGATCCAACACTTACATTTTCAGACTTATGTGCAGGGGACTATCAAATAACAATAACTGATGCGACTGGTCAAGAAATAACTAGATCATTCGTAATTGATGAGCCATTGATGCTCATCGTAAATGGAATACCTTCAGACGAAGTAGCTGGAGAAGATGGATCAATTGACATCACAGTTACTGGCGGGGCAACACCTTATAGTTACCTGTGGAGTAATGGGATGATGATTGAAGATCCAGTCAACTTAGTTTCAGGAACATATTCTGTGACAGTAACAGACGCAAACGATTGCGAGATGGTTGCAGAATTTACTGTTGGACTTGATCCACTTGCACTCCAAGTTGTAGATCCTTTAATTACTTCAGTGATTTGTCAAGAAGACTTGACAGGTTCGATAGAATCAGCAGTCACCGGAGGTATTGAACCATACACTTATGAATGGTCAAATTCTGAAACTTCTCGAAACCTTTCTGGGCTTGGGGTAGGATCATACTCTTTGACAGTAATGGATGCAAACGGTTCTACTGCTATGGGTGGGCCATGGGCTATCATTTCACAATCTAATCTAGACGGAGTTTTAAACACAACTGATGCAACTTGCTTTGGCTGTTGTGATGGTACTGCAGAAATATTACCAATAGGAAATCAACCGCCATTCACTTACATATGGTCAACAGGAGCGACGACACAACTTGTAGAAGAGCTTTGTGCTGGACCAATTTGGGTTACCATTACAGATGCTTTAGGATGTGAAGTAGTTATTGGAAACGATCCTGCAAATCCTTCTATAATTAATCAACCAGAGCCAAGTGGACCTTTAGGAATTCAGTCATTTACAGCGCCTGAGCCGATTGACTGTTTTGGAGATTGCAATGGTACATTGATGATTGATGTGGCAGGTGGTCAAGCGCCTTACACTTATCAATGGTCTATTCCAGGTGAGTTTGGATCAATGGTTTTTGGTTTATGTGCGGGAGAGTACTCTGTTACTGTAACGGACATGGCAGGAGCATTCGTAACTGAAACTTTTCTTCTTGAAGAGCCAGATTTATTATCCTTTACTTTTGATATAGAAAGAGAATCAGCGATGCTTACTGG
>CALIIW010000026.1 GCA_938018185.1 uncultured Saprospiraceae bacterium | reverse complement strand
TATCACATGACACAGGATGTAGGTTCTGTAGAATTCTTATAATTAAAAAAAGGCAACTACGTTTAGATCGTAATTGTAATATACTGCTTAATTAAGTGATTACTCGATTTACCGAACATTCAAATATCGAATTGCGAAGAGGGTTTAATTGGAGATTCTTGATAGAATATAGTAATGAGAAGTTTTATAAAAAAAGGCAACTACGATTAAATCGTAATTGCCTAATACTGCGGAAGAGGAGGGATTCGAACCCCCGGTACCCGTTAAGGTACGTCGGTTTTCAAGACCGGTGCATTAAACCAGCTCTGCCACTCTTCCGTTAAACGCCTTGGACTATTCTACGTCTAAAATAGCTTATTAGATTACTCTAATTCCAAAAGCGAACGCAAATGTAAGTTTCTATTTTGAAAAAGTAAACACTTACATAGAAAAAATTATTTATTTATTACAAAAGTTTTAGAAAGTATTAATTTCTCTTCCTTTGACTCTATTCTAGCAAGGTAAATACCAGAATTTAGCTTGTCCAACCGAATTGTGTTCTCATTTGGATGAATTACTCTGTATTCTAAGACTTTTTGACCCTGAATTGAAAATATTGAAACAATCTTATCCTTGATATCATCAAGACCTGCCACCATTACGAAATCCTTGGCAGGATTTGGATACAAATCAAGTTCAAACTGAGCACCAAGGGCTTCAGAAGCGCTTGTTATTACAATTGCCTCAGAAGTTGCTATGCAGCCGTTCTCGTCTTTAACATAGATATAGAAAGTACCTGAAGGCAAGTTTTCAAAAACGTTTAAATCAGAGAAATTTACGCCATCTAGACTGTATTCAAAGCTTCCAATCCCACCAGAAGCAGTAACCGAAATAAAATCTTCGGATTGTTGCACCTCTATTTGAATGGCGTTTGTAGCGCCACCAACAGTCACTGTATCGGTTTGGAAAGTATTACCTATAAAATCTTGAACATTACCTATGTATTCTCCAGGGCTAATGTTTTCAAATACTGGGGAATCCTGGAAGGTGATACCATCAATACTATATTTAAACGGTGCTAAGCCTCCTTCAAAGACATTAATTTGTAAAATACCTGTAGAATCTTCATAACAGTCAAGATCTTGCATGACAAACAATTCTACAACAAATGCACTCACGTTTATTTGTAATTCGTAGTCTTCAATACATTCATTGGCATCTTTAATTTCAAAAGAATATAAGCCAGATTCCAAGTCTCTAAATACTGGACTACTTTGAAATGCTTCATTATTTATACGGTACATATAAGGTCCTGTGCCACCTTCTGCTTTTAAATTTACTTGATTGTACAAAACTTGTGAGCTAACATCAATTTTTGCACCGTCCGAAATTGTTATGCTTACAGGACTACTGAGTATTCCTTCTGCGTCTTTAACAATTACAGAATAAACGCCCGCCTTTAATGCTGTAAATATTGATTCCATTTCAAAATTTTCGCCATTATCTATTGAATATTGATAGGGCGCCGCACCTTCCTGTACTGAAATTTGTATAGATGCTTCTGCTTCACCAAAACATAAATTCTCCTCAATTTGAAGAACAGAAACTTGCAATTCAATAGCAGCTTGATCCCAAATCCCATCAATAAATTCCAGTTTGGAATCTAAAGGATCTAGCCAAGGCTTCAACTGTCTTTCAGGGACTCCTTCTCCCAACCAGGAAGTGAACAACCTTCCGTACCAATCAGATTCATTTTTTTCACAAGAAGCTCTTCCACCGTGCAGTTGACCGACTGCCCGCTTGTCCTTATTGAATAAAGCAGCTCCTGAAGATCCTTGTGCTGTAGAACCTAAATCATAATTAAAAAGCCTTAAATGGTTTTCTTCTGGATTGCTAACTTCACCAAAATGTCTGGTTATGTCCATTTTATCATTATCAAATGAAATACGTTTCTCTAAAGAAGAAGCATGATGTATGACAATACTAGATTCGGGAACAACTGGCCTTCTATCCCAGCCTGCAAAAAAGGCATTGGCATCTGGATTAACTGGTTCATCAAGCAGCATGAGCACCATATCAGATTCTCTGTATTCTGCCACAATAGAAGCTCCAGAGTTAAAGGTTAAGAGATCACCATCTCCTGCCTCACCGTTTTCTAATAAGCCGTTACGACAGTAAGAATTTTCGTAATTCCAGTGCACAACAACGGAAGCAACATTTGTTGCATCAATACCGCAGTGCTTTGCTGATAAGAAATATGGAGTCCGATCATTATTTGTATTATTAATTAGTATGCCACTGCAAATTCTAGTGCCACCTATAGTAGTCATTCCTACTGATTGTATGATGTCTCTATACGCATCTATTTCTGGAATCCCATCCGCGGCCCCACAGACAACATCTACCATGCATTCGTTTTGTAGCGATCTATCATTTTCAAACCTATTAAAACCATGGTTCACAGTACCTACCATCAGTTTTAACAAAGAACGTTCTGAAGCATTGATAGATAGCTTCATTTCAACAGCATTGGTTTTAAATATAGGGGTCCAATACTCTTGATTTACTTTATTATTATCCGAGTTAAGTACAAGTAATAATTTGCCCGTTTTAAGGTCCTTAAATTGGAGAATTGCAGAAGGAGGTAAAAAGAACTTATTTAAGCTAAAATTCAAGGAAGCACCAGTAGATTTGAAATGATGATTCCAAATATGGTTACTTCCTTTTTCATTTAGCCATTGCCCAAAGTTTTCAAAAGATTTATAGAAATCTTCTCTTTGAGCAAAGGAGTTGGTTTTGTTGTAGTTCGACTGTTCTAGCTTTGGCAAAAACGACAGCTCGTGCTTATTTTTCATAGCCTTATGAAATTCTAAGCAAAGTATAAAGGTTATTGAGATGGCCAAGTATGCGAGCCCTCTGTGTTTTGCGCCTTTCATTAGTCTTTTCAGTAGTTTAATTCTTTCTTTTGGTACTCAGTTATATGTATATTTCTTTTATATGTTGCATGCTTTGACTTAATTGTTATAAAGAATTTGTATTTATTTTGATACTTATTTGATTACCTTCGAACTATCTTTAAAACATTAAATAAAACAAGCAATGAGATATTCAATCCTCCTAATTTTTTCTGTAATTGTATTGTTTGGATGTCAATCTGAGACAGATACGAAGTCTACGGAAACAATTGTAAGTACCGAGCAAGGCAAAAAAATTGCCACCCCTAACAAGTATAATATCTTGCCATTTACCAATTCCCCTGCCTTTAACGATGCAGCAATTGCGCTAGAGGGGTATAAGGACAATAAGTTCAATTTTAAAGTAAGTGGAACAGATTACAAGCTGGGAGCTCAAACACCAGATGCCCCTCAGAAGATGTGTGCTAACTCAGGTAAAGGACAACACATTCATTTAATTGTTGACAATATGCCCTATGCGGCAAAATATACTTCGGAATTTGAGTATGAAATTCCTGATGGACAACATTATGTTTTGGCATTTTTATCTAGGTCTTATCACGAAAGTATTAAGACAGCTGCTGCAAACATTTGTAAGTTGATATACTTTAAGGACAATGCAATATTTAAAGAGGCAGATTCGAAAGAGCCGATGCTTTTTTACAGTAGACCAAAAGGTACTTACATCGGAAAAGCCGATACCGAAAAAATTATGTTAGATTTTTACCTTGCTAATCTTACATTAGGTAAAGATTATAAAGTAGTTGCAGACATTAATGGAGAGAAGCACACCTTTGACAAATGGCAACCTTATTATATAGAAGGCCTACCAATGGGTGAAAATACGATAACATTGACCTTGGTAGATGGCAGCGGAAATAAGGTAGATACGCCATTAAATCCAGTTACACGGAAATTTACTTTAAAAGAAGATCCAGTAGAATAAAATATTTATGCTTAAGTGTTAAACCTTAAGGAACTTATTTTATATTTGCGTTCGTTTTACAAATGGTGGTTGTAGCTCAGTTGGTTAGAGCATCGGTTTGTGGTAC
>CALIIW010000025.1 GCA_938018185.1 uncultured Saprospiraceae bacterium | reverse complement strand
CAGCTATCCAGATCGCTAAGCACTTGGGCGCCAAAGTCATAGCTACAGCCAGCTTAGCTAAACATGAGGCTTGCAAATCTTTAGGAGCGGATTATTGCATTGATTATAAAAAGGAAGATTTTGCAGAACAGGTTTTGCATCTCACAAACAATAGTGGGGTAGATTTGATCATCGATTTTGTAGGAGGGACTTATTTTCAGAAGAATATTAAATGTATCAAATTAGATGGTCGGATGGTCATGCTGGGTTTCTTAGGAGGGGCAAAGACTAATGAATTAAATTTAGCGTACATACTAAGAAATCGAATCCAAATCACGGGTACAACCTTAAGAGCTAGATCTGAGCAATACAAATCCAAGCTCATTTCGGATTTTAGAGAACAAATTTATCCTGCCCTAATTAAAAAAGAAATCTATCCTGTAATTCATGAAGTGTTGGATTGGAATGACTTTAAAAAAGCCCATCAAATAATGGAGAATAATGAAAATGTCGGAAAGATTATTTTGAAAGTAAACTAATGAATCATGCTTTTAGATACCTCATTATTTTATTTTTCGCTTTATCATGCAACTCAATGATCGAAAAAGAAGCTAACATTATAGCAAATCAAAAGGCGAAAGTTGTAAGCTATTTATTAGCGAAAGAAATTCCAATAGATGATTTTCAATTGCTTTTGATTGCTTATAAAAAAGAGCGCCTTCTAAGGGTTTTTGCAAAATCCCTTCAATCAGACTCTTGGACGGAAATCGTAAAGTATGATTTCTGTACCTTCAGCGGAACCCTCGGCCCTAAGGTAAAAGAAGGAGATAAACAAATACCAGAAGGCTTCTATAAAGTAAACAAATTCAACCCAAAAAGTAATTTTCATTTGTCTTTAGGACTGAACTATCCAACCAAGAGAGACCTTAAAATTGCTGATAAGGAATCTCCAGGATCTGATATTTTCATTCATGGTGGTTGTCGATCTGTTGGTTGTCTTGCCATCACTGATGAAAAAATAGAGGAACTCTATACATTGGCTAAATTTGCTAAGGGTGAAATAGATGTTATTATTTTGCCCTTTGAAATGAATGATGAGGCTGTTGCCATTAACGTAAAAGCTCATCCGAAGCAGAAGGCTTTTTGGAAGGAATTATTTCTGGATTGGAAAGAGATGAGAATAGTCATCCTGCCTGCCCCTTGCCCTGGGGACTGAAGTTAAGCGGAACGGAGCGATTAAAGTAAAGTTTTTTATTTAATTTTGCCTGCCCTTTTAGGGAACGAAGTGCAGTGGAGCCGAGAAATATTAATGATTGCCTCCTAAAATCGAGTCAATTATTAAAACTGTTTCATTTGGCTTAGTATTAAATTTTTTGTGTAAAAATTTCAGAAACATAAAACGATGTAAGATTTCTCCATTCCGGTGCCCTCCAGTTGAACTTGATCCTATTAAAACATGTTTGTCCCTCCATTTCGCTCCGCTCTGGTCGGGATGACAATCCCCTCGGATAATATGCTTCATAAAACATTTTAAATAAGTTATAATAGATAGCATCTTAACAATGCTATGCTTGTAAATTTAAAGTTATGAAAAGTAAATTTACAAAAGTACGCTAAATCACTCCTCCATGATTTTAAACTATAACTTATAATCCAATCTGACCCCAAAATTAAAAGGGGCTTCTACCAATGCGGGTCTTAAAACATACGTTTTGTTGAATAGATTCTTAGCAAGAATTGAAGCTTTAAGTTTATCGGTTGCCTGATAACTTGCTCTTGCTTCAAAAATCATAAAACCTTTATTATTTTCTGTTCTATAATCTGCAAGGCCTGGTATAATCACGTCAAAAAGATTATCAATGGCTTTCATATGGCTATAATAGAAACCAGATATGGCAAAGTTGAATTTATCGTAGTCAGTTCCGATATCAAATTTTGCAGTATGTTCATATCTATACTTAAGAATGTTCTCGTTAAAAGAAGAACTCATCATCTCTTCTTCTCCAAATTCTTGAAACTTTGGATCTATATAGGTGTATCCAACCAATACAATTAAAGGAATATTGAACAATTTTCCTTGTCCATTTACATTGATGTCTAAACCAGTAATCTCCGTATTACCAATATTTAGAGATTGAAAGCCAAGTAGGTGGGGTTGGAAGGTGAATTCCATCATATCATAATATTGCGAACGAAACAAGGCAAGATCAAGTAGACCATTGAATTCACCAATTTTAAATCCTTGTTTTGCGCCGATTTCAGCAGTCCAGCCAGTTTCAGAAAATAGTTCTACGTTTGGATAAATAGCGAAGCCAACGGAGGTAGAAATATATTTTTCAGCTATTGTTGGAAACCGATAGCCTTGTCCCCAAGAGGCTCTCAGATAAGTATATTCCGCAATTTTGTAATTGGCGCCAATTCGGAGAACTGGTTTTGACTCAACATCTGATCCGGCAGCTTCAAGGATGTCATTTACCACAATAGAATCTGGAGCAACAATTTCGTTTCTCTCGTATCTAGCTCCAAAACTAATATTTAATCTATCACCAAATTTCTTATCTCCCTGCAAATAGACAGCGGCATTATTTCCAGTAATGGTTGCATTGCTAAACAATGCTGCTGTAGTGGTATTGTAGCTATAATTTACACCTGTTGTCAAGGTAAGGTTAAGCTCATGAAATTTTCGTTGAAACTGGTATTCTCCATAATACAAAGAAGATTTGTTGGACCGTCCATTGCTAACTAGGTTGTCAATAGAGTAAAGTCTCCCTATGAATTTGTGCTTGTTATTACCATTGTCAAAGTAGGTGAGGTAAGGGTCTATAAAAAATCTGGTATTGTCCGAATTGGAAAAAGTTCTTGGATTCCCAGTCAAGGCTAGATCAGTACTATTGCCCCAATAGAAGTAATCTTGATTTTTGCCATCTTTTACATTTGCATTGACACCCAATACTAGTTTGTTGGTAATTCTATATCTCAATCCAATTGCTCCTCTTATGTAGTTAATATAGCTTGCCCTATTCCATTCTTTTTCATCTTTCCAAAATAGGGATCCTACAAAATCAAGTTTGCCAAACTTTTGTTTGTGGGTCACATAAGCAAACAATGAATGGGGGATGGTATCAGATTTTCCTTCTCCCCACCAAACGGCTTCCTTGTTTCTCGGTTGGCCATACAAAGTATAGCCAGTTGCAAACTTCGTTTCTGGAGTTGACTTAGCATAGTCCGTTCTTAAATTGATAATCCCATTCATAGCTGCAGATCCGTAAAGCGCTGAAGAGGCTCCTTTCAAAACTTCAATCTGATTGGTCAATTCAATAGGAATGTCATCCCAATTAGGAAAACCAGCATCAGCTTGAAGCGCTGGAATATCGTCGACTAATAAAAGCACTCTAGAACCTGCCCCGTAAGAAAAACCGGAGCCACCTCTTATGTTTGGTTGTCCATCGATCATTGTTACGCCTGGAACCCTTTCCAATACATCACTTAATTTAGATGTGTTTGTACTTTCAATTATTTTTGGTTTCAATAATTCTAAAGACACAGTTATTTCTCCCAATGGTTTTTCAAATTTTCCAGAAGTGACTGTAGCTGTTTGAAGTAGGTTTGTGGATTCCTTTAAAATGAAGTTATATGTTGTATCATTTTCTAAAGATATTTGTATCGTCTGACTTTCATATCCTATATAGGATATTTCTATCTCATGAGATCCTTTTGGTAAGGCCAACTCGTATTTTCCATTAAAATCGCTAACTGTCCCAGCTAGGCCAACTTGAATAGAAGCTCCAATGAGATACTCCATGCTGATGTCTTCTTTTATGGTCCCTTTTAGTATGAAATCCTGCGCTTGGCATGTTTGACCATTCAAAAAGAAAAGAATAGTCATTAAGCTCAAAAAAAAGCCTTCTTTTACTCTAAAATTCATATTAGATCGTTGAATATTTATTACATTTGATTGATTGAAAGTCAAACCTAAAGTAAACTTTAAAATTTAGATTATGAATAAAATTTTTACAATTCTTTTAAGTATACTGTTTTGTACACAAGTATTCTCTCAATCTTGTACACCTGCTGAATTACCTTCAGATACGGCAATCATAGTTCCGCCACCTTACGATGAAATCAGTATGACGGGAGGTTTAATACCTGCTTGTTTAAATACAGATTATGCGCAAATCTTGACAATGAAGATCCCAAATACAATTATGGTCTTTGGGACTGCCGTCGGGTTAGATTCAGTAAGTATAGAGCCTACTGGTGCAATTACAGGTATGCCTGTTGGTTTGGATTATGCTTGTAATCCACCAAATTGCTTATTTGTAGCAAATGAAACGGGCTGTATTTTATTATCAGGAACTGTTGATAATAGCAATGCAGTTGGTGATTATCAAATGAGTCTATCTATTACTGCCTTTTCCCAATTAGGGGAAGTACCATTGACTTATCCTGAAAGCATTCCTGATATTGAAGGTGTTTATTTTATTACAGTAGTTCCTGAAGGTTCTGAAGATTGTCGGCAGCCTTTAAATGTAGACAATACCTTGACAAATGAAATCCAAATTTCTAATAATCCAAATCCTTTCTCTTCTTATACAGAAATCAATATTGAATCTTCTGTTAACAAAGAGATTACGTTTATGGTAAAGGACCTTGTTGGTAATCATGTAAGAAGTGAAAAATTGAACTTGCATGCTGGCCAAAACATCATTCCTTTTGATGGTTCTGACTTACCTGTTGGGATGTATGTTTATTTATTGAGTGATGGAAATTCTGTTATATCAAATAAGATGTTGATTATCAGATAAAAATTATAGCAAAACCAAAAAAAATCCTGCATTAAAGACAAATGCAGGATTTTTTTTATATAATATTTAAATATCAATTTTACGCCTCCTCTTCTGCTTTTTCTATTTTATCAATCATAGGCAAATTTACCCATTCTTTTTCTTCACCAGAAATAGCCCACATTCTTAAAAATCCACCTGATGATTTTGCAACGTGTTCAGCAAAAGAAATAAAACTATTGTAGAGGCCAAAAGCATTCTCATTATCTAATTTTGCCAATATTCCATTTAACTTGGACAACCTTTCTTTAATAATAGAATTTCTCTCATCAACAGCAGTTGGAAGCTCTTTGATCAGTGCATTCAGTTTATCTTCAAACTCATCGCCAACGAAGCCATAATATTCTTGCAAGCTTTCAGGATTGGTATATGTTCTTATTCCTGTTAATTTAGTTGCCCAAGCAACCTCTTCCGTATCAATCACGCCATCAGCGCCAGCAATTAGGACCGTGATCTCAGGTATAGCGTTGATTAAAGATTGTTTTTCATCTTCGTTAATACCTACAAATGAATCCAGCATTTTATTTTATTTTTGTATGTTTTTTAAATCTAAGCGCAAATATACGTTTTGACGCAAAAGTTGGATAAAGAAACGCAATAATTCTTTCGAATATTAAAATAAATAACAATTGGGTACGGAAACCAAAAAATCTACAAAATTGACTCCTTTAATGGAGCAGTACTTTCAGATCAAGAAAAAGCACCCTGATGCCATCTTATTATACCGTGTAGGGGACTTTTACGAGGTTTTTGGGGAAGATGCCATCAAAGTCGCTCATTCCATAGGAATTGTCCTCACAAAAAGGAATAATGGTGGAACAGATATACCATTGGCGGGATTTCCTTACCATTCTTTAGACAATTACCTGCCTCGATTGGTAAAAGCGGGTTTTCGGGTCGCCATATGCGAACAACTAGAAAAACCCAGTCCGCATAAAAAGATTGTCAAAAGAGGTGTCACAGATGTAGTAACTCCAGGAATCGCCACAGATGATAAATTACTGGATCACCAATCCAATAACTTTCTAGCTTCCATTTTTATTGGTAAACAAGGAATGACTGGTGTTGCACTACTGGATATATCTACTGGAGAGTTTTTTGTCACAGAGGGAAATGAATTTCACACAGACAAAATTCTTCAAGCATTTTCTCCTTCAGAAATTATCTTTTCCAAAGGTCAAAAATTAGAATTTGAGAAAAACTATGGTTCTGGATTTTATACATACACTTTAGATGAATGGATCTTTACAGAAGACTATACTACTGAAAAATTGACAGATCATTTTGA
>CALIIW010000024.1 GCA_938018185.1 uncultured Saprospiraceae bacterium | reverse complement strand
AAGGGTTTTATCCAATCGGTAACAAAAATACCAAGTCTGGAATCTGTTTTATCTCCTCCATCTATAGAGATTATTTCACTAAAATATGGTAATTGTAGAAGTATTAAAGGCAAAATTATGCCTAGGCCCATACCAATTAGTATTTTCCAATGGAGTGCAAGATTTTTCATATTGTGCTTGTTTTACTACTGATTACTCGTAAAGCTAAGGAATTTTTTGGAGAGGAGTTATTGAAGTTACGAATAGGTCCTCACACTTCAATTTATAGAACAATTTATAAAAGAATTGGGGACCGATCAGAGTTGCAATTTCTACCTCGAAGGGTTTTTAAGTATTCCTTTGTTTAACCGATAGCTGGGAGCACATCACTACAGGAGTTAAACCCATTCTCGGTTTATATAAGTTTGCTCTGAGTAAAAAGAAAGATGACTTACGCAAGTATATTTAAATAAAAAACCCGAGTACTTCAATCTGTGAAATCCAAAGAACAAATTACACATAACAAGAACCCATCGGAGTAGCACTATTATAGATAAAACACCACCACCAGAAACTCCCATCGGGGTGACATTATTGTAGAAAAAGCAAAGCACATATAAAAGAACCCCATCGGGGTGACATTATTGTAGAAAAAAAAAATACCACCACCAGAAACCCCATCGGGGTGACATTATTGTAGAAAAAGCAAAGTACATAGGAGAGAACCCCTTCGGGGTGACATTATTGTACAATTTCTAGGTACAAAGAATCATAATAATCTATTGTCAACAGAAATTGTTTTTCCCAACCTACCTTTTAACCGCCCGCACCATCTCCCTCTTCCTAGGAGGACCAGGAATACTCTCCACTGTAAATCCAACTTCCTTAAGCGCCCGTTTAAAAGATCCTTTAGCACAATAGGTTGTCAGCATTCCACCAGGTAGAAGGCAATTATAATTCTTTCTTAGAAAAGGAACCTCCCAAAATTCGGGTTGAGAAGTGGGGGCAAAGGCATCAAAATAAATGAGATCAAATTTTGATGGAAAGTCATAGTCATTAAAGTCTGTCAAGACTTTCTCAAAGGTAAAATATTCACTTAGTGAAATTGATTTATTCCAATCTGAAGTATGTATGCCTTGGAGTTGCGCTGCTTGATCAGAACCAAGCTGCTCAGCAAAGTTTAAAATCTTGTACAAGTCTTCTTGAACAGGGTAGGCTTCTAGACTAGTATAATGAAGGTGGATTTTATGCCTTTCGGCGAAAAGGTAGCTCATAAAAGCATTGAGACCGGTACCAAGACCAGTCTCAAGAATGCTAATTTTTTTTTTGGTTTCAAGTCGTTTGACCAATCCGGCCTGTATAAATACATGCTCTGTTTCTTGAATGGCACCATGAATGGAGTGGTAAGCCACCTTAAATTTTTCGGATTGAATCGAATGAGACCCATCCCCAGTTAGGAATAAGCCTGAATCTTCCATATTTAAAATATAGTAATGATTACTGAAAGTACTTGCGCGCAAATTTCTAACAGGTCAGCGCTTGACGAAAATGTTGGACAACCCATTCCTCTATTGCACGAAGTAGTGCTTAACAATGCAAGCCCAGCAAATAAAAGTGTCGGATTTTTTAAATTGGATTTCTTCATGATATTTTAATTTATTTTTATGTCTTAACGTACTTAATTTTTGATTTAGTACAATATTTCTTCTTGATTTCTAACTTTAGGACGAAATTATTAATAAAAAGGTACAAAAGATACTAAACTGCAAATAAAATGCCCTATTTCGTTAAAGTTCACCTTTTATATAATCAAAACGTATAATATTGAATTCGTTACAAGCTTTGAAGTTAATAGGGAATAATTAACTTTGCAGTTCTAAAATTCAAAAGATAATGAGCAGAACTTTACAATTAAGAGAAGCCATCCGAGAAGGGATGTCTGAAGAAATGAGAAGAGACGATTCTGTCTTTCTGATGGGAGAGGAGGTAGCCGAGTATAATGGCGCCTATAAAGTGAGTAAAGGGATGCTAGATGAGTTCGGCCCGAAACGTATCATTGATACACCAATTGCGGAACTTGGCTTCGCTGGTATTGGAGTTGGAGCGGCTATGAATGGTCTTAGACCGATTATAGAGTTTATGACTTGGAATTTTGCGGTATTAGCATTTGACCAAATTGTCAATAATGCTGCGAAGACACTTTCGCAGTCAGCAGGTAACTTTAATTGTCCGATCGTATTCAGAGGTCCTTCCGGGGCAGCTGGTCAGTTGGCACAACAGCATTCTCAAACATTTGAAGCATGGTTGGCAAATTGCCCGGGCTTAAAAGTAGTTTCATCCGTTGATCCTGCCGATTGTAAAGGCTTGATCAAATCAGCCATTCGAGATAATGATCCTGTTTGTATCATGGAATCAGAAATAATGTATGGTGAATCGGGTGAAGTCCCTGATGGTGAGCACCTTGTACCAATTGGTAAAGCTGCAGTAAGAAGAGAAGGAACAGATGTTACCCTAATTTCATTCAATAAAATGATGCTTGTATGCCAAGCGGCAGCCGTTGAATTGGCTAAAGAAGGCATCTCTGCAGAGGTAATTGATTTGAGAACTATCAGACCATTGGATCATGAGACAATCATAAATTCTGTCAAAAAGACCAATAGAGCAGTTGTAGTAGATGAATCGTGGCCTTTCGCAGGTGTTTCTGCAGAAATAACTTATGAGATTCAAAAATACGCTTTTGACTATTTGGATGCGCCGGTAGTAAGAGTGAACTCAGCAGATGTTTCTTTGCCTTATGCGCCGACCTTGGTGGAAGAGTATTTACCAAATCCAAGAAAAGTAATTGCAGCAGTTAAATCTGTTCTTTATAGATAAATTTTCAAAAATTAAATCACTTCAAAGCCATGCATTTAAATATGCATGGCTTTTTTATCTTTAAGGATGATCTATCGACTTCCAAAAAAACTACAAGGCCTTTGGTATGCTATTTTTAAATGGCATTACAGAAAGGAACGAGTGGTGGCTATAAGAGGTTTAGATCTAAAAATCCTGCCTTCGGTTTTTCATCCTGTTCTATATCTTTCAACAGAGATTTTTCTAGATTATATAATTGATCTAAAACTTCACAATGTAAAAGTTCTGGAATTGGGAACTGGCAATGGCTTAATATCGATTTATTTAGCCAAGCACTTCCAGGTAGCCGTGCATTCTTCAGACATTAATCAAACAGCCATTCAAGGTTTGAATGAAAATGCTGCTAAGTACAATTTGGATATCAAG
>CALIIW010000023.1 GCA_938018185.1 uncultured Saprospiraceae bacterium | reverse complement strand
TCGGGTAACATAACGCTTAGTGATGGATCAACTCTAAACTTAAATGTGGATGATGCCGATGCCGATGCGACTAATGAGATTCAAACCATTACTTCTACTGATAATTCTGTGACCGTTACGCCAAATGGACAAGACTTTGATATATCTGTACCGGCTAACTTGGATAATGATAATACCAATGAAATTCAGGATATCTCAACTGATGGTAATTCTGGGAACATAACTCTTAGTGATGGCTCTACTTTAAACTTAAATGTGGATGACGCCGATGCAGATGCTACCAATGAGATTCAAGATATTTCTACTGATGGAAATTCGGGTAACATAACGCTTAGTGATGGATCAACTCTAAACTTAAATGTGGATGATGCCGATGCGGATGCAACTAATGAAATTCAAACAATTACTTCTACGGATAATTCAGTGACCGTTACGCCGAATGGACAAGATTTTGATATTTCTGTACCGGCTAACTTGGATAATGATAACACCAATGAAATTCAAGATATTTCTACCGATGGAAATTCGGGTAACATTACGCTTAGTGATGGCTCTACTTTGAACTTGAATGTAGATGATGCAGATGCAGATGCTACTAATGAAATTCAAGACATTTCTACCGATGGAAATTCTGGGAACATAACTCTTAGCGATGGATCGACTTTAAACTTAAATGTGGATGACGCCGATGCCGATGCTACTAATGAAATTCAAGATATTTCTACCGATGGAAATTCGGGTAACATAACTCTTAGTGATGGATCGACTTTAAACTTAAATGTGGATGACGCCGATGCCGATGCTACTAACGAGATTCAAGACATTTCTACTGATGGCAATTCTGGTAACATAACTCTTAGTGATGGCTCTACTTTAAACTTAAATGTGGATGATGCAGATGCAGACCCTACTAATGAAATTCAAACTATAAAGTCATCCGACAACAGTATTACTGTAACACCAAGTGGGAATGATTATGACATTACCATTCCAGGATCTTTAGACAATGACCCTACTAATGAAATTCAAACTTTGGATGTAACTAAAGTGACAAAACTACTAGGATTTGCTGGTGGCTGGGTAGGAGCGGATGGCACTGAAGCATATATTTTCAATGCACGTGCAGGTAGAAATTCCGTGGGATATTACACCGTGAAATTTTTAAGCCCACATCCGAATGGGGACAAGTATAGCTTAAGTTTAAGTGTAGAATCTGACAACGATGACGCTGACAATACTAACAATTTGGATCAAAGAAAAATCTCTTGGTTTAATAAGACTGCAAATGGATTCGAAGTTTATATAACTGTTGATGACAATGGAGTAGCTGCGGACATTTTTGATGATGCTGCATTTAGCTTCACTGTATTTGAAGAGGTAACCGTTATAACTGATGTAAAAATAAACTAATGAGAACTTCTATAACCATATTCATTTCTTTAGTTTTAAATTGCATCGTGTATGCTCAACAAGGGCTTTATAATGCAGATGAATTTTACGTAGGAAATGATGCCGTTCTATTTGTAAAAGGAGACTTTGTGAATGATCACGAAGACTTTTTAAACAATGGAGACTTCACACTCCTTGGTGATCTTGAAAACAATAGGTTAATTCTAAATCAAGGTACTGGCCTATTAAGTTTAGAAGGGAATTCGCAACAGCTAATTAAACTTACGCAAGAGTTCAAAGCCAATCACTTGGAGATTAACAATGATAAGAATGCCATTTTTGAAGACTACGCAAATTTAGCTGTATTTGGCGATCTTGACTTTACCGAAGGGAATTTTTACACTAAAGCAGAGAGTCAAATAGTTTTCAAACCAGGGGCTCTATACTTTTATGCATCTGACAATAGTCATATAAATGGCCCAGCTACAAAGGAAGGAAATACCCAGTTTACTTTCCCAATAGGAAAGAAAGGCAAACTCCGTCCTTTGAGAATAGATGGCTTGCTTACTGCAAATGGGTTTGAAGCCGAATATTTTCTTGGAGCATTCGAAGATTTAGAAACGAATTTTAGCCTTGATCATATTAGTGATTGGGAGTATTGGAGTTTTGAAAAGACATTTGGAGTTGACAGACCTAAGCTGACACTTGTTTGGAATGAAGACAGTTTTGTTAATCTGAACAAGGAAGATTTAGAGATTGGGCATTACAATGATAACACTTGGGTAAAAATAGAATCATCAACAGAGCTACCCGAACAATTAGATACTGATCTTACTTCTATCAAAGTAATTCAGCAATACGGAAACTTCACCTTTGCTAGCACAAAGGCTTCAAATAAAATTGATGATGGAATTCTTAATTTTGAATTGATAAAGGATCAATGTAATGTAAATATTTTTTGGCAAGCCATAGAACGTTCGACTAGAATATCAGCCTATCATATTTACAAAAAGGATGAAAATCAGAATTTTAAAATCCTCCAAACCATCCTTTCAAATAACGATGATAGATATGCAGAGTACAGCTACATCGACGAATCCCTTGAAGAAAATGAAATTGCACATTATAAAATCGTAACGATTTATGAAAACGGTACAACTGCTTCCACTGAACAGAAATTTATTCGTAGCTCTTGCGAAGACATGTCTTGGTTGCTATACCCGACAACTTTACAGCCTGATGATGTGCTTTCCTTACAAATAGATAGCAACATAGGAAAAATTATTCCCATCTCAATTGTTGATGAGCTCGGTAGAATTTTATACTCTGAAGACCTATCAGTTAAAGAAGGAAGAAACAATTTCACCTTTGACTTAATACGTTTTGGACAAGCAGAATATTTCTTTTGGGCTCAAGAAGAAAAGGAAATCCCTACCCTTCGATTTCAAGTAATTAGATAAGATCTTTGTCTTTATGAAATTTGCTCTAAAATTTGCTCTGCATGGGTTTTAGTTTTCACCTTAGTAAATACATGCTCGAGTTTTCCCTTTTCATCTATAATGAAAGTTGTTCTATAGACCCCATCGTATTTCTTTCCCATGAATTGTTTTGGGCCCCACACTTTGTACGCATTGATGGTTTCAAGTTCTGTATCAGCTAACAATGGGAAAGGGAATTCAAATTTTTCAATAAACTTCAAATGCTTCTTAGCTGAGTCGGGACTCACCCCAAGTAATTTGTATCCTTTTTTTGTTAACAATTCATAAGAATTACTTAAACTACATGCAGCAGCTGTGCAGCCTGGCGTATTGTCTTTAGGATAAAAAAAGAGTATCAACTTCTTTCCTTTATAATCCGATAAGGATATTTTATCCCCATTTTCATCTAAACCTTTAAAATTAGGAGCTTTATCCCCTACTTGCAATGTTGTCATGTTCAAATTTTTATTAATAGTAAAATGGAATTTGTTATAAATTGTTTAAAAATTCCTTACTTGCAGTACTATTTAATGTCTGATTACGTCTAAAACGAAAAAACTTAGTTTTATGAAAAATATTATTCAAAAATCAAACTTCTATATAGTAATAGCTTTATTCGCGTTACTATTTAACAACTGTGCTAGAAATCCAGTTACTGGAAAGAAGCAATTGGTCCTAATGTCAGAAGCCCAAGAGATCAATATAGGCAAAACTAATGATCCTGCTGTAGTTGCACAATTTGGACTTTATAACAATAAAAAAATTCAAGACTTTATTAATGTGAAAGGACAGCAGATGGCTAAGATTTCTCATCGTCCAAATTTACCTTTTGAATTTAAGGTATTAGACTCCCCAGTTGTCAATGCATTCGCCTTACCAGGCGGTTATGTTTATTTCACTAGAGGTATTTTGGCACATTTTAATAATGAAGCTGAATTTGCTGGGGTATTAGGTCATGAGATTGGTCACGTCACTGCAAGACATGGGGTAAGTCAAATGACAAATCAGCAGCTTGCACAATTAGGTTTTATAGTTGGTATTGTGGCTTCAAAAGAATTTAGGCAATTTGCCAATGAGGCTTCTCAAGCAATGCAACTTATGTTTTTAAAATTTGGTCGAAATGATGAAACAGAGTCGGATGGCTTAGGGGTAGAATATTCAACTAAAGTTGGATACGATGCTCATGAGATGGCTGAATTTTTTAATACCTTGAAAAGAATGCAAGAAAAATCAGGACAAAGTATACCAGAATTTATGTCAACCCACCCTGATCCTGGAAATAGGTATGAACGCGTCCATAAACTTGCTGATGAAGAACAAGCAAAATCTAGAAGAAGCAATCTAAAGGTTAATAGAGAATCATATTTAAGATTAATCGATGGCTTGACTTATGGAGAAGATCCAAAACAAGGGTATGTTGAACGCGATGTATTTTATCACCCAGAGTTAAAATTTGAATATCCTGTCCCTAGTGGATGGAGGACAGCAAACTCTCCTATGCAAGTGCAGCACGCACCTCAAGATGGAAAAGCATTTATAGTTTTTAGTGCAGGAGATGGTTCAGTAAGTTTGGATAAGACTGCTCAAGAATTAGTTACCAAGCATAAACTAAACGTTGTAAATGACAAGAAACTAAAAGTGAATGGATTTGATGCTTTGGCATTTGTTGCTGATCAAACAAATGAACAAAGTGGGCAAGTGATTCGTCTAATGACTTATATTATTAAGTATGGAAGGATAAATTATGTATTCCACGGAATAGCTGACCAAAGAGAATTTAATTCATACTCTAGACTTTTTGAAAACACCTTCAAAGGATTTAGAAAACTTACAGATCCTGCTAAGATTAATGTAAAAGCGGAAAGAATTAAAATTGCTACTGTTAAAAGCACGGGGACTTTGAGTTCAGCTTTAAAATCTTTCAATATGGCCAATGATAGATTAAATGAATTATCTATTGTAAATGGAATGCAACTTAATGATCAAGTTAAAAAGGGTGATTTGATTAAGATTGTTGTGAAGTAAAGGTGATGCTTGAATATAATTGTAAAAAAAGAAAAGGCTGAGATTTTCAAGGGAAGACCACAACGGGAAACAAATCGCCAATTAAATAAAAAGCACCAGCGCTTGCTCTGGTGCTTTTTATTTAATGAGCACTGGTTTATAATAATTTCACCCCGCTGGGGTTCCGATTTTTTTTATTCTCTTTCGATGGGTTGAAACCCATCGCTATAAGAATATCACCCCGCTGGGGTTTTCTTTTCGTGAAAGAATTTCTGGGAATTAAAGCATCAATCTTCAAGAAACCCAATATTTCTTTTCAGCCCCGCAAACTTGGTTCTTTTTACAGCTGATTTTTGAAAGACCTTTTTAAATACATCCTCTGTTATTTCTTCCCAATCTTTTTTAGTCATACTTAATAATTCTGGATGTGGGTCGAAATCAGGTTCTGTGTGCTGCTTTGAAAACCTGTTCCAAGGACATACATCTTGACAAATATCACAGCCGAACATCCAATTTTCAAACTTACCTTTCATCTCCTTAGGCAATTCCTCTTTTAACTCTATTGTAAAATAGGAGATGCATTTACTTCCATCTAAGACATAACCTTCCTCTGGGATTGCATCAGTTGGACAAGCATCAATACACTTTGTACAAGTACCACAATAATCTTTTATTGCTCCATCAAAGTCTAGTTCTAGATCTGATATTATTTCAGCAAGAAAAAAATAAGAGCCTCGTTTGGGATTTATCAACAAGGTATTTTTGCCTACCCAACCTATTCCAGATCTTTTTGCCCAATCCCTTTCCATCACTGGTGCGGAATCAACAAAAATTCTTCCGTCGATTTCGCCTATTTCTTCTTGGATGTAAGAGACCAAATCTTTTAGCTTATCCTTGATCACATGATGATAATCTTTTCCGAAAGCATACTTAGCAAGCTTAGGTGCGTCTTTGTCCTCTTGGCTTTTTTCGGGATAGTAATTATACATTAAACTTATCACGGATTTTGCTCCAGGAACTAGCTTGGTTGGATCTACTCGCTTGTCAAAATGATTTTCCATGTAGGACATCTGCCCATGAAAACCAGCATTAAGCCACTCTTCAAGACGCTTAGCTTCTGGTTCCATTAGCTCAGCTTTAGAGACTCCTACAAATTCGAAACCCATTCGATAGGCTTCTTCCTTTATCAATCTTGTATGTAATGATTTATTCTGATTTTTCATTTCTAAAGACTATGCTTTGCTGTTCAATGCTTTCATCATGGATGGCTCTAATAAGTTTCAATATAAAAACCTCACTCAATCTAACATTGTTAGCTTTTTTCATACTCCTATTGATAATTTCATTCCATCTTTTTAATTGAAGGATGGTCATGTTATGCTCCTTTTTGAAAGAACCAATTTCGCGAGCTATAGACATTCTATCAGACAACAAATTTATTAGTTCGTTATCGATATGATCAATTCTTTCTCTTAAATATTGCAATTCATTTTGGACAGGCGCTTCGTCTTCAAAATCTTTTCTCAATACAAATTTAGAAAGCATATCCTGAAGAACCTCAGGCGTGATTTGTTGCTTTGCATCTGACCAAGCATTATCCGGATCAATATGGGACTCAATCATTAAGCCATCATAATTCAAATCAAAAGCTTTTTGACCTACCTCGAACAAGATATCTCTTCTTCCACAAATATGGCTAGGGTCACATATTAATGGAATGGAAGGCATCATTCTTTTAAATTCTAAAGCTATCTGCCATTGTGGTGTATTCCTATAATAAGTTTCCCCCAGATTTGAAAATCCTCTGTGAATTGCTCCTATTTTTTTTAAGCCTGCTTTTTGCATTCGCTCTACAGCTCCTAGCCATAAAGTAAGATCTGGATTGATCGGATTTTTTACTAAAATTGGAATATCAACTCCCGCCAATGCATCTGCAATGTCTTGAACCGCAAACGGATTAACGGTCGTTCTTGCACCTATCCATAATATATCTATGCCCGCCTTCAAACATAATTCAACATGTGAAGCTTTCGCTACCTCAACAGTAATGGGTAATCCCGTTTCCCACTTAACCTTTTGCAACCAAGGCAAACCGATTTCCCCTACTCCTTCAAAAGAATCTGGACGTGTTCTAGGCTTCCAGATTCCAGCTCTAAAAATGTCTACTTTTCCCGACTTCTTGATTCTTCGAGCAGTTTCAAGCACTTGTTCTTCCGTTTCAGCAGAACAAGGACCAGCTATAATAACAGGCTTAGATTCCGTTGTTAACCACTTATTAGATGCTCTTTTGATACTTCTTCCCTCCATTGTTCAAGTATAACATTTTAATTTGTGTTCTGTTAAATTTTTTCAAAGAAATATCATCTAGGTAATTTTACGCTTATTAGTATATTGAACTTTTATTTGCATGTCTTATCTATTTTCCACTTTTGAAGCTCTCAAAAGAACTATTGATCAGATATTAAAATTACCGTAAAGAATATGCGAAATACGCTTCTCTTTTTTCTATTCCTGTTTTTTGCATTCTTAGCATTTGCTTTTTTTGTAAAGTTGCCAAATAAGATAAAGACTGAAAGTACTGTCACAACAAAAAATCCGCCAAGCAAGGTTTTTGCTCCTTTCAGCGGAAAGTTGTCAAAAATATTTAAAAAAGATGGAGACTTTGTGGAGCAGGATGAATTAATCGTGAAATTTGGTACTGTTGCCAATCACAAGCATATTGACACTCTAGCCAATTGGTTGACAAATGAGGTCCTTAACAAAAATAGCGCACGATCATTTTATGATCTTGGTCCACTTTCTTTAGAGACTTTACAACAAAGCTGTAGTGCTTTCCAAAAAAATCTAGTGGCTTATGATTTTGGCAAAATAAAACCTAATGGAGCTATTGATAGCGTATTTCAAAAATTAAACCGTCAACAAAAAGAACTACTATCAGAAGTGAAGGAATGGCAAAATAAATATTTAATAAAATCTACCTCAAAAGGCAAAGTATACTTGCCTGCAAAAAATAGAGAAGGTCAGTTTTTAAGAACTGGAGAATTCATCTGTTCTATCATTCCTCATGAAACAGATCAAACCATTATAGCCAATGTTACTTTTTTATCAAAAGACCAAGCGGTATTAATTAAACCAGGTACGGAAGCAGCACTTCATGTCGTCGTAAACAATGCAGCTCAAACTATAAAGGCAAGGGTAGAAGAAGTAACGCCCTTTGAACTAGGAACAGGTGCATTTGATACGCAATATAAAGTGACTCTTTCTTTACCAGATAAGTTAAAAACCAATAAAGGAGAATCGATTCGGTTTATACAAGATATGACTATCAGCACCAGTATTGAAACTGAAAATTTGAGTTTATATCAAAAGCTGCTACACTAGGGAAATTCAGATTTCAAATTTATTGTACGATCTGTAATCGTGCAAACTTCAACATGATCCTTCGTTCAGGATTATCAATACCATCGAAATGAATTGTTGCGATCCGATTGGCAGCACCACCATCAACTTTAACCACCTTCCCTTTACCAAACTTGAGATGAAGCACTTCTAGTCCTTCCGCAATGTCGCTTGATGGACTTGGGTGAAAATCTTTAGGGTCTATCATCATTGCTGGTGCAGCTCTACGAGTGGAACTGAAATTACCAGAGATTCCTGATTTAGATTGACCAGGTGTGTTTAATTTTCTAGAACTAATACTTGAAGTACTTTCAATATGAGAACCATCGATCTCTTCTAAAAATCTAGAAGGAAGATTATATCTTATTTTTCCATATTGAATTCTACTCTTGGCATAAGTCAATGTTAAGAACATTTCCGCCCTTGTGATTGCTACGTAAAACAATCTTCTTTCTTCAGCAATTCCATCTGCAGATTCTAAGGACATGAAGGATGGCAATAGGTTTTCTTCCAATCCAGTTATGATAACAGATTTAAATTCCAATCCTTTAGCAGCATGTACAGACATCAAGGTGATGTACTCTTTATTTTTTACATTTTCATCTTGATCTGTGAATAAGGAGATGGTTTGAACAAAGGTTGCCAAACTCTTGTCTTCTACGCCAACAACCTCTTCATCATTGTCAACAAAATCTTTAATCCCATCTAAAAGACCATTCACATTTTCCATCCGATTGGTCCCTTCTACACTATTATCCTTTTTTAAAATATCTAATATGCCAGATTTTTTTACAATTATTGATGCTGCTTCATAGGCATCTGCTTTCTCCGCTACCTGTTGAAAGCTTTTGATCATTTTGGTAAAATCCAAAATTGAGTTTGCAGCTTTCGCTGGCAAGCTCACCTTGTCCAATGACTCCCAAAGACTAATACTGTTTTCTGTAGCGAATGCAATTATCTTATCTATGCTTGATTTCCCCACGCCTCTTTTGGGATAATTGATCACTCTTTTCAATGCCTCTTCATCTTTAGGATTCGTAGTTATCCTAAGATATGCGATCATGTCTTTTACCTCCTTTCTTTGATAAAAGGATTGCCCTCCAAATATTTTGTAGTTTAGATTTTGGCGACGTAAATATTCTTCAATAATTCTCGATTGCGCATTAGTTCTATATAAAACAGCAATTTCTGAATTAGATAAATGGTATCTATTTTTATGCTCTCGGATGGTATCAGCCACCATTCTTCCTTCTTCGGTATCCGATATTGCCTTGATAACTTTTATCTTGTTACCCGCACCTTTATCAGACCAGATCTCTTTTTGGATTTGGTTTCTATTATGTGTTATGACCTCATTTGCAGCTTGTACTATGTGTTCTGTTGAACGATAATTTTGTTCTAGTTTAAAAACCTGTACCCCTTGCTTTTCATAATCCTTTTTAAAGTCCAATATGTTTTGGATTGTAGCGCCTCTAAAAGCATAGATACTTTGTGCATCATCTCCTACGGCACAAATATTACAAGGACTGCCTTCATAATGAACAAGCTTTTTAACTATTTGAGATTGCAAGAAGTTCGTATCCTGAAACTCATCGACAAGCACATACTTAAATTTCTGCTGGTATTTTTCTCTTACCCCTTCTGGATTATTATGCAACAGCACATAGAGTTGATATAGCAAGTCATCAAAATCCATTGCTCCAGCTTGCTTACAACGTTCTTCATATTTGGCGTAAATTTCATACAAGTAGGGTCTGTTGTTTATTTTATCTTGATTGGTAAGATTTGAGTCCTGCTGATAAGCGGCCGGAGAAATCAAATTACTCTTTGCCGAGGAAATTCTTGAAAGGATGGCATTCGAATTATAATTTTTACTGTCGAAATTCATCTGCTTCACAATCGACCCTATCAAACTTTTAGAATCCGCAGAATCATAAATTGAAAAATTGGATGGATAGCCTAACTTCTGTCCTTCTACTCTAAGTATTCTTGCAAAAATGGAGTGGAAGGTTCCAGCCCAGACCTTGTGTGCTTTATCTCCTACCACTTTAGAGATCCTTTCTTTCATCTCCTTGGCTGCCTTATTCGTAAAGGTTAGAGCTAAAATTTCCCAAGGAGCTACCCCTTGTTCTATCAGATAAGCAATCTTAAAAGTCAATACTCTAGTTTTACCCGAACCAGGACCCGCTACCACTAAGATAGGACCATCTTTAGTGGTTACCGCATTCCTTTGCACTTCATTTAATTCCTCCAGATATGACATATTCGTTGTTGCTTGTTCGTTGATTGTTGTTCGAATGATCGCTTGATCTATTGTTTGGTTGTTTGGTTATTCGATTATTCACTCAGCTCTTCCCAGTATTCTGCAGCTCTTCTTGTGTGAGGGATAACTATGGAGCCACCCACTAAATTTGCAATTGCAAAGACTTCATAGACTTCTTCTGTGTTCACATTATTGTCATGGCATTTGCCAAGATGGTACTTTATACAATCATCACATCTCAAAACCATGGAGGCAATTAAACCTAGCAATTCTTTCGTCTTAACAGGGAGAGCGCCTTCTTGATAGGCATTTGTATCTAAATTGAAAAAACGCTTTAGGACTTTGTTGTCTTTGCCTAAGATGACTTCGTTCATCTTGAGTCTGTATTCGTTAAATTCTTCTACTTGAGACATA